>DATEWS010000082.1:0-2314 GCA_035257785.1 Pyrinomonadaceae bacterium | reverse complement strand
CCACCCAGCCATATTTCGACAAGACTCAAACCGAGCGCAATGACGATCCACCCGATCATCAACGAACGTGACCAGTCAACTTCTGATGCGCTGCTTGCTAAAAGACTTAATGTAAACGTCATGTTTAATATTCACCCTCGTTTCTTCGTTAAGTTGCTCGATTACGTACAACCTCGACCGAGCAATGTGCTTTCGTAACAAGTGCGGTTGCAACACTGCCGAGTTGAAATCGTTCAAGAGCGCCGCTGAACCGGCGTCCTCCGACGAAGATTGAATCGGCATCCCAGGCTTGGGCCTGATCGATTAGCACCCGACTTGGATCACCCTTTTCCCACCTGACAGAAGTCTTCAATCCGATTAGGCTCAATGCATTCTCTGCCCACGCCACCATCCGTCCTGCAGTGGATGTGAACATTGACGAGCTGCCATCGTCAACGGCGATGATTTGTACCTCAGTTCCGTACGGCCAAACACGGCCGCCCACACCACGAACCGCCTGTTCGGCTTCGGCTGACGCGTCCACACCGATAACAAGTTTCACCGGTTCATTGAGATCTCTTTCAAGATCACCGCGCGACACTCGAACGGAGTGATCTGAATCGGTGACGACCTTTTTCGAAACGCTGCCCAGAATGAATCGACTGACTGCGGAGCGCCCGTGCGATCCGACAACAATTAGATCGGGTTTCCACTCGTCGGCCTTGCTAATTAGTTCCCAGGCGGGCGATCCAGTGAGTGTTGCCGCGCGTACACTCCAATGCGGAAAAAAGGATCGAACCTGATCACTTGCTCGCCTCGCGAAATCTTTAGCCTCGTTTAGCACGCGCTCCGTGTGCCTCTGCGCGTATGCCAAGCCGGAAGTCACTCTGCGGGACATGAGTGCCTCCCCCGCCAACTCATAGGCCGGCGTTTGGGGGACCATCATGATATCGGCAACGGAGACTACCTGAGCTTCTGCTTCAACCGGTAAACCAGCTCGCTGCAGATCAACCAACGCAGCGTCGGCACTCTGTGAGCCATCATGGCCAATCAATATCTTCATCATCTTTCGGCGTCTCCCTTAATCAACAAAATAGGCATCGCTGCGGCGATCGTTCGTCGCAAGCGACCAGCCATCATGTGACTACTTTAAAAGGAGAACGAGTGAAGAAATAGCGTAATAACTCTTAATCAGGGCGGGTGTTATCACCCAATCCAACCGCAAATAAAATCATTACTTCAGGACAGCAACGCGTGCGGGACGCAGAAGTTTACCATTCATCAAGTAACCTCGTCGATGCTCGCTGTATACCGTGCCGGATTGTTCTCCATCACCATCGATCATAGTCATCGCCTCGTGAATTTCAGGGTCGAACGCCTGGCCTTCACTTTCAAATGCTGTGACTCCGTGCGCCTCAAGAAGATTGTTGAAGCGCTCATGGATCAAGCGGACACCGTCGGCGACCGCATCTGATGTTTCGCGGATGTGCAAGAGCGCCCGGTCGACGTCGTCCTTTACGTCAAGCAGCGCAAGCAGAACTTCGCGTTTACCAGTCGCTTCCGCAAGTGCAGCTTCCTGTTTCGTGCGTCGCCGGTAGTTATCAAATTCGGCCAACAACCTAAGGCGCCGATCGCGCTCGGTAGTTAGGTCTTCCTCGCCTACTTCATAGATACCGTTATCCGATAGTGTTGTGTCTTGTACGAACTCTAAGGTTTCCATGTTACTTCCTTTCCATCAATTGGGCCTTTTTACAACTAACTAAGTCTTCTCTGCGTATCTCTGTGATCTCTGCGTTAAATATCTCTCGCGACTTAAAGTACGCAGAGATCGCAGAGATACGCAGAGATCGCAGAGAAGACTCATACCCTCGAGACCCTTGGCTTAATCTGTTGTACCAATCATCTTACCTACGCCGTATTCATCCAGCAGAAGCAGATAGTCGAGTGCCAACGCTTCATCCTCTAACCGTTCACTTGGGTCGAGATCTCTCGCAGGCACGCTACCTCCCAGTCGATTTAAGGACCAGATTAAATACTGACGAATTGGTCCTCCGCGATGACGGTACTCCTTGTCTTCGCGTTCAAGCGCTCGCACAACCTTGACCGCAGAGGTTCCTCTAACCTCTTTTTCATTCAGCCGAAAGATCATTTGATCCTCACGCCACCCGTTTATTCGCTGATGCAGAACGCGTTGATTCGGCATCCTGAGCAACCATGTTCTCAAGGGCCGCCTGGTGCAGTTCCTTGTCTCGAGCTTCCAGGTTAGAAAACGCAACGACAAGCAACAGCGCAGACATCACCAAAGTTGAGAGCACGTAAAGCACCGCGACCTGCT
>DATEWS010000081.1:0-12680 GCA_035257785.1 Pyrinomonadaceae bacterium | reverse complement strand
CGGAATCGAGTTGAGGCGCTTCCCGATACCGGCGAGAAGATAAATGAGACGCCCGAGGTCGGCACAGAGTTGTTCAGGCTCGGCATGCTGACTGACAAAGTGGCGCAGTTTCATCTGCTCGCGTCGGGCAACCCCCGTCCGGAGACGACCGCGGTTTCGCCTCTGTATCAGATTAAATCCGCGTCTTCGGCGGCTTAAAGTTTTCATGGACACTGCGATAGATATAGTCCTCAAGTTTGTAGCCATTACTGTGGCTTTTGTTGTCGTGCTGCTCGTGGTGGCGTACACAGTGCTCGCTGAGCGTCGCGTGCTCGGCTTTATTCAAGGTCGCCTTGGTCCAAATCGCGTCGGTTACGGTGGCATACTGCAACCGTTCGCGGATCTACTGAAGTTCATCCTTAAAGAAGACATCGTTCCCGATAAGTCAACGCGTTTCATCTACTTTCTCGCCCCCGTGATCGCGACTATGGCGGCGTTGATGACGATGATCGTCTATCCATTCGGACCGGAAATCAGGATTCCGTTCACATCGATCACGATACCGCTCGTGATCGCGCGCTTCGACGTCGGACTACTCTACGTTCTCGGCATCACCTCGGTCGGCGTTTACGGCATTGCGCTCGCGGGCTGGTCTTCTAACAACAAGTACAGCTTGATGGGCGGGCTTCGCTCTGCGGCGCAAATGATCTCTTACGAACTCGCGCTGGGCTTGAGTTTGATCGGCGTGATCATGCTCGCGGGCACGCTTGATCTCGCGCAGATCGTTGAGCAGCAATCAAGCGGCCTCTGGTACATCTTTCTTCAGCCGCTGGGCTTTGTGATTTACCTGATAGCAGCCATCGCGGAAACGAATCGCGTTCCGTTTGATCTTCCCGAAGCCGAAACCGAACTGGTCGCCGGTTTTCACACGGAGTACAGCGCGATGAAGTTTGCGCTCTTTTTCCTGGCCGAATACATCAACATGTTTACGGTCTCGATGCTGGCGACCACGCTCTTTTTTGGTGGTTGGAATTTCCCGTTTCTTCATTACGTTGTTGCACCCGGCTCGTTTCTTTTTGGATTGCTTAGCGCGCTCGCATTTCTATTTAAGGTTTGCGTCTTTCTTTTTCTTTACATCTGGCTGCGCGGAACGCTCCCGCGCTTTCGTTTTGATCAATTGATGAGTTTTGGCTGGAAGTTTTTGTTGCCGGTGGCTTTGCTCAATATTTTCCTGACAGCTACGGCGATATATTTCTGGTCGGGTCGGTGATGCTCGCACTTCTCTTCATTCTTTTTGCGGGAATGGCAATCGGCTGCGGGTTGGCGGTCGTGGCGCAGCGCAATCCGCTTTACAGCGCGATCTCGCTGATCGGCGTCTTCATTTCGCTTGCGTGTTTGTACGTCATGCTGGCGGCGCCGTTTATCGCCGCAGTTCAAGTGATCGTTTATGCGGGCGCGATCATGGTGCTCGTCGTGTTTGTGATCATGCTGCTCAACGTCGAGCATGAAGAACGTGGACGCACCCGGCTCAAGTTTCTAGTGCCCACGGCGGTCGTGCTTGCAGCGGTGTTAATTGCCGAAGTCGCTTTTATTTTGTTTTCGGTGACTAATCCGACGCCGGCAGTTTCAAACATCGGACTCACGGGCTCGATAGGGACGCAATTGTTCACACGATATCTTTTGCCGTTTGAGATAACTTCGATCCTTTTGTTGATGGCGATTGTCGGCGCGATGACACTGGCGCGTCGCGGCGGACTCTTGCCGCCGGAAGCGCGCGTGATTCCGGGCGCGCAACAACTGCCGCGGTCGCTGGTCGATCCGCGAGCTACGCCTGACGACTTGAGGTTAGTAGAAACAGATTCGACTGACGAAGCAGCGCGGCTGTTAGGAGTGGAAAGAAGGAAAGACTAATCCACAGATTACGCTGATTACACCGAAAAAATCTGTGTAATCTGTGGATGGAGGTAACTGATGGAACCACAGCTTTCATGGTACCTGGCGCTCTCGGCCGTCTTGTTCACGATCGGCGTGACGGGCGTGATCATCAAGCGAAACGTGATCGCGATGTTTATGTGCATCGAGTTGATGCTGAACGCGGTGAACCTGACGTTCGTTGCGTTTGCGAGTTTCTTTCAGGACGTGATCGGGCAGCTCTTTGTGTTCATCGTCATGACTGTCGCAGCGGCTGAAGCTGCGGTTGGTTTGGGAATCATCATCGCGATCTTTCGCAATCGTGAGTCGCTGGATGTCGACGAGGCGAGCATTTTGAAACTGTAGCCCCGAACGAACGCGAATTTACGCGGATGGAAAACAACCTACTTAGTTTAATTATTTTTGCTCCGCTGGCGGGTGCCGCGATCAATTGGTTCGTCGGGCGGCGCGTGCGCGACGAGCGATTCGTCGGCGTTGTAGCGTGCGGAGCGGTGGCGATATCGACTCTGGTTGCGTTCTATCTCGCGTTTATGCCGGGCGGCGCACTGCGTTCTGAGACGCCGGTATTCGATCACATCTGGACGTGGCTGCAAGTCGGAACTTTCCACGCTGACTTCGCACTCGCGATGGATCGACTCAGTGGAACTTATGCGCTCTTCGTCACCTTCGTCGGATTTCTCATTCACGTCTTTGCCGTCGGTTACATGCACAAAGACGAAGGCTTCTATCGCTTTTTCGCGTTCCTGAACCTGTTCATGTTTTCGATGCTGACGCTCGTGCTGGCTGACAACTTCGTGCTTATGTTTGTCGGTTGGGAAGGCGTGGGTCTTTGTTCCTATCTGCTGATTGGTTATTACTTCGATCGCAAAGAAGCGAGCGACGCTGCGAAGAAAGCATTCATCACGAATCGCATCGGCGACTGGGGCTTTGTGCTTGGG
Organism: Pyrinomonadaceae bacterium; assembly: GCA_035257785.1. Taxonomy (GTDB): domain Bacteria; phylum Acidobacteriota; class Blastocatellia; order Pyrinomonadales; family Pyrinomonadaceae; genus PSRF01. The sequence goes on along the minus strand of DATEWS010000081.1, from coordinate 9,831 downwards.
ATCATGCTGACGTTCTTCGTCACCGGTTCGGTCAGTTTCTTTGCGAATCCCGCCGCGGGTGAAGTGGCGCACACGGCGTTGTCGTTCTTCAAGACGCAGCCGGTTGAATCATTTACTGCCGCCGCAATCTTCGCCGGTGGCGCGACGTCGATCGCGGTGCTGTTGTTTATCGGCGCGGCCGGAAAGAGCGCGCAGATACCGCTGTACGTTTGGCTGCCGGATGCGATGGCTGGTCCAACTCCGGTCTCCGCGCTGATTCACGCGGCGACGATGGTGACTGCGGGCGTCTATATGATCGTCCGTTGCTCGGAGATCTTCGCGCACGCGCCAACCGCGATGTTTATCGTCGCGATTATCGGCGCCGCGACCGCGCTCTTCGCGGCCACTATCGGCCTCGCGCAAAACGACATCAAGAAAGTTCTTGCTTATTCAACCATTTCGCAACTTGGTTACATGTTCCTGGCCTGTGGTGTGGGCGCGTTTATCGCCGCGATTTTCCACGTCATCACACACGCGTTCTTCAAGGCGCTGCTGTTCCTCGGTTCCGGCTCGGTAATCAACGGAATGCATCACGAGCAGGATATGCGACGCATGGGCGGACTCAGGAAGTACATGCCCATCACGTTTGCGACGATGGCGATCGGTTGGCTCGCGATCAGCGGCGTTCCGATCTTCGCCGGGTTCTTTTCAAAAGACGAGATTCTCTGGAGGACGTGGAGCGCGCCGGCTTTCGGTCTGCCTTCAACTACGTTCAGCAAACTGCTGTGGGGCATCGGCGCGATTACGGCGTTTCTGACGGCGGTTTACATGACGCGCATGATGGTCATGACGTTCTGGGGCCAGGAACGTTTCCGCGACACGCACGCGCACAAACAACAGGAACCGGATGAGCATCATGGTCCGGTCGAACCGCACGAGTCGCCGTGGCTGATGACCGTGCCGCTGATCGTGCTCGCTGTGCTTTCGACTGTTGGTGGTTTTATCGGTGTGCCTTACGCGTTGAGCTCCGCGTTCACGGATCGTAACGTCAATGTTCTCGAACACACGCTCGAACCCGTAGTCGCGACAGTACCGCCTGGAATTCACGCTGAGCCGACTTCACTTCCTGGCGAAGGCGCACACGCACCGGAAAACGCGCCCGCGCCTGTGCCTGAACCAGTGCATTCGAGCGAAGAGGTAACCGCGGAGCGAATGCTGGCCGGACTCTCCGTGCTGCTCGGCTTACTCGGCATCGGCGCAGGCTGGTACATATTCAAGCGGCGGCCGCTGTTGCAAATGCCACGCGTACTCGAGAACAAATACTACGTTGACGAGATCTACGATGCTGCGTTGATTCATCCGATAGAAGGCGTCTCGCGCGAGGGTCTCTGGAAGATATTCGATGTCGGAGTGATCGACGGTCTGCTTCACTCGATCGGCGAAGCCGTGACTGAAGCCGGAAGGCTCGCGCGTTACATGCAAGCCGGTTTCGTGCGCGGTTACGCCGCGATCATTCTGCTGGGCGCACTGATTCTAATCGGACTATTTGCGTATCTCGGCTTTCAGAACATAACGCCATAGTTTATGCAGCACTTATTGACCATCCTGCTTCTTCTGCCTGTGGCCGGCACGCTCGCGCTCGTACTTTACAGTTTTGCGTCGAGCAGGCGTGAAGAGCATTACCGCTGGATCGCCCTAATCACGACGGTCGCGACTTTCGTCGCTTCACTGTTGTTACTGTACGGCATCGGAGGTGGCGCCGAATTCCAGTTTCAAGACAACGTCACCTGGATCGGATCGATCGGGTCGCGTTATCACGTTGCTGTTGATGGCATAAGTCTGTGGTTGGTGTTGCTGACCACGCTCTTGATGCCGATCTCGGTGCTTTCAAGTTGGACCGCGGTTCGCAAACGCCAGCTTTCGTACTATGCGTTTCTGCTGATACTCGAGTCGGCACTGATTGGCGTCTTCGTTTCGCTCGACTTGCTACTGTTCTACCTGTTCTTCGAAGCGTCGCTGATCCCGATGTTCTTTTTGATCGGAGTCTGGGGTGGCGAGCGTCGCATCTATGCGGCGGTGAAGTTTTTCATTTACACGGCCGTCGGCAGCTTGTTGATGCTGGTCGGCATCATCGCGCTCTACTTTCTCTATCACACCTTCGACTATCCGACGCTCTTACAGGCAATGAGCGCAAAACCGCTCGTGGAGTTCGGAGGCCGGGCAGAGTTCTGGCTTTTCCTCGCATTTGCGCTCGCGTTTTGTATCAAAGTTCCGCTTTTCCCGTTTCACACCTGGCTGTCCGATGCGCACACTGAAGCGCCGACGGCCGGTTCGGTGATCCTGGCCGGTGTGTTACTGAAGATGGGCACGTACGGTCTTTTGCGCTTCAACCTGGCGCTGTTTCCAAACGCATCGCGCGAGTGGGCAAAAGTCATCATGGTCCTTGCCGTGATCGGAATTATCTATGGGGCACTCGTCGCGATGGTCCAACCCGATTTCAAACGGCTCGTGGCTTATTCGTCTGTGAGCCACATGGGTTTTGTCGTGCTCGGACTGTTTTCATTTACCGAACTCGGCATGCAGGGCGCGCTTTACCAGATGCTCAATCACGGTGTTTCAACTGGCGCGCTCTTCCTCTTCGTCGGATTCATCTATGAGCGACGACACACGCGATTGATCAGCGAGTTTGGCGGACTGGCTAAACCGATGCCCTGGTATGCGACGTTGTTTGTGATCGCGTCTCTATCGTCGATCGGGCTGCCGTTTCTGAATGGCTTCGTCGGTGAGTTTTTGATCCTGATCGGAACGTGGACGTCGCGCGCTGTTACCCATTCGTGGCTCATCACGATGTTTGCGGCGACCGGTATGATCTGGGCGGCAGTATACATGCTCTGGATGTTGCAGCGCGTGCTTTTTGGAAAGATCACGAATGACGAAAACGCTCGGTTACTCGATCTTAACAAGCGTGAGTTGGGACTGATTTTCCCGTTACTCTTGTTGATGCTGTTCATGGGTGTTTACCCGCGCGTGTTTCTCGATCGTTCGAAGTCGAGCGTGGTCATGATTCGCGATCGCGTGGCGGGGAGTCCGGCTGGAGGTTCGTACACAACCAAAGCATTTTCCACGCAGCGGCGCGGCGACGCAACGAAGTAACCTAAGATATCGGCTGCGTCGTTGCGCCGCCGCGTGAGCAGTTTTCTTAGCAGATGAATTTGTTTTTGGCGCAAGCAATGATGCCGATAATCAACTGGTCGTTAATCGCACCGGAAGTCATCGTTTGCATCGCGGCGGTGGTCGTGATGCTGGTCGACGCGTTTGCGCGTCCGACGCAGCGCTGGATCACGGGCACGATTTCGCTCGTGGGAATTGTTGCGGGCGCGATTAGCACCATCTGGCTTTGGTCCACCGGACCGAGCACGGCTGACGCGTTCAACGGCATGATCGTGCTCGATGAATTGCGTCTCGGATTCACGTTGATTTTTCTACTGGTCTCTGGCCTCACGTTGCTGATCTCCACTGTTTGGGTAGATGGCGAGAACTTGCCTGCGGGGGAATTTCACTCGTTGCTGTTGTTCGCGACAGTGGGAATGATGTTGATGGCGTCCGGCAACGACCTCGTGATTGTCTTTCTTGGGCTCGAGATTCTTTCCATTGCGACTTACGTAATGGCAGGCTTCCGTCGCACTGACGTACGCTCAAACGAAGCGTCGCTGAAGTACTTCATCCTTGGCTCGTTCTCGTCAGCGTTTTTGCTATACGGCATCGCGCTTATTTACGGCGCCACTTCGATTGCCGAACCAGGCAGCAGAGTAATTGGCGGCACGACCAACATCGCCGAGATCGCAACGCGCATCGGTCAGGCGCAGTATCCAGCATTACTCTTCGCGGGCGCCGCGATGATGCTCGTCGGCTTTGGTTTCAAGATCGCCACCGCGCCTTTTCACATCTGGACACCGGACGTTTATGAAGGCGCGCCCACACCGGTTACTGCATTTATGGCAGCCGGACCGAAGGCAGCGGGCTTCGCTTCGTTCATGCGTGTTTTTATCTTCGGTTTGCCTTTTGTCGTTTCCGCATCAGCCGCATCGGGCGCCAGCCTTCACGCTCTTTGGGTCACGACGTTGATGGCAATGGCGATCCTGACGATGACACTAGGCAACGTCGTCGCGATTGTTCAGAACAACGTCAAACGGTTGCTGGCTTACTCATCCATTGCGCACGCCGGTTACGCACTCGTCGGCTTCGTCGCAGCCGGAGCCTCAACCGATCCCACGCAACGCAACACAGCGATCACTGCCGTTGTGTTCTATCTTTTGACTTACGCGGTAATGAACATCGGCGCGTTCGCAGTGGTCCAACTGATCGCGCGCAGTGGTGACCGTCGCACTGCGATCGAGGACTATCGCGGCATCGGTTTTGAATCGCCGGTGCTCGCGTTTTCTTTGAGCCTGTTCTTGTTGAGCCTGCTGGGAATGCCGTTGACCGCGGGCTTCATGGGCAAGATCATGGTCTTCGGCGCCGCGATCGAACGGGGCTACTACGGACTGGTCGTCATCGCTGTGCTCAATACTGCGGTTTCAGCTTATTACTATCTGCGACTAATCATCGTCATGTTCTTCGGCGAACGAACAATGGCGTGGAGCGCACCGCGAATCCCGGCAAGCGTGGCGCTGGCGCTGGTGATAACAGTGCTCGGCGTACTTTATCTCGGAATCTTCCCCGGCCGCGTAATCAACGGCCTGCAAACCCGCATCGAGTCTCAGTTATCCACTCACAGATGACACAGACGAAATCCGTGTTATCGGTGGCTCAAAAGATCCACGAACAACTCGGCGAAACGTGGCTACCGCGAATCTATCGCGAGCGCGTTCGCAAGCTCCGCACTCGCGCGTATCATTTCGAAAAGCCGAGCGCCTCGGCACGTGTTGTCATTCAGCACACCCTGCTCGGCGTCGAGTTGAAAGTCGGACGGCGACGGCTCCTGTGTCCTGACCTTGCGACGGCCCGCTACCTGTCAGTGTTCGCACGAATTGGGATTAGCGATGTAGCAGTACCGTACGACATAACAAAAATCTCGCGCCTGGCGGATGAGTTAGAGTCATCGTGGTATAGAATGTTGTTGCTTGTTGAGCAGGAAAGCCGGGCCGGCAGCGCGCGCTTTAAAGGGCGACTTCGTGGCCTGCTACTTGCTAAGATACGCGCCGAGATTGAAGAGGCGGGCGCCGGGGCGCGAGTTCCGGAGTTTACGCAAAATACAAAACAACGACGATAATGACCCAAGAGCTAACCCCCACTACCGACCGGAATGAGATTTCCGGCGCACTTCCCTTTCCCTTCAACCAGCAGAACTTCTGTCGCTACGAGCCGGTAAACCAGAGCATCGAGCAAGCGCGCGTGCTCGTTATCGACAACCTGCTGCGCGACGAACGCGACCTCTCGCCAGTGGCGCGCGAGGAGTGGGGCGAGTTGCTTGCCGCCGAATTGCGGCGCGAGCGCCTGATCGCGGGCATGGCGATCGAAAACATTCTCAACAACGTTTCTCGTCTAGTTAAGAAACCGACCACTGAAGTCGCTCATCTTTCGGAAGTGGCGACCGCTTCGAAACGCTTTCGGCCTGACGCGATCGTGCTTAGCGGTACGCTGCGCGACTTTGATTACTACAAACAATCGATTCTCGATAGCTTTGGTGAGTTCATTCGCGAAACGAAGACGCCGGTGCTCGCGATCTGCGGTGGTCATCAGCTCGTGGGTTTGAGTTTTGGCGCACGCGTGATCACGCTCGACAAACTCGAGCAACACGAACAACGCGATCAGCGAACGCAGGAGTACCAGTATCGATTCATCCGCATCATCGAACCGGAAGATCCGATCTTCACGAACATCAACTGCATGGAGCCGAATTCGCCGGCGCGTATCCTGCGCGTCTGGCAGAATCACGGCCTGCAAATCGATCGCGTGCCGGAAGGATTCAAACTACTCGCGACTTCTTATCTCTGTCGTAACCAGATGATGGTGAAGCGTGAGGATGGGCAGTTGATCTACACCGTGCAGTTTCACCTCGAGAAGTCGTTCGAAGACTGGAACAAAAGCCGCACGCGTTGGGAACATCCGAACGACTCGCGCGACGGTCGCATTCTGTTTGAGAACTTCCTGACTCTCGCCGTTAAAAATTGAGGCCACTCACACAGAAGAGTCTCGCGCTGGCGGCGCGTGAGCTCGCCGCACGCGATGAGATGCTGGCCGGAATACACGCTACGTACGGCGATCCTCCGCTCTGGCGACGCGACACCGGATTTCAAACTCTCGTTCACATCATTCTCGAGCAGCAGGTGTCGTTGAAGTCTGCGAAAGCGATGCTCGTGAGGCTCGAGGGAGCGATTCAACCGTTCACGCCTTCACGCTTTATTGAGCTGGGTGATAGTTACTTGCGGGGTTTGGGTGTGACGCGACAGAAGTCTGCGTACTTGCTGCACCTCGCCGATTCCATCGTGAATGGAGATTTGAGTTTTGCGAGACTCGCGCGGCTGAGCGATGAGGAGGCGAGACTCGTTTTGACGCGCGTGAAAGGGATCGGCTCGTGGAGCGCGGATGTGTACTTGTTGATGGCGATGCGCCGGGCGGATATTTGGCCCGCAGGAGATCTCGCGTTGGCAGTCGCGATGAAGGAGTTGAAAGGTTTGGCGACTCGACCCGGGCCGCAGGAGTTGGAGCGACTAGCGGAAGAATGGCGCCCGCATCGTGCGGTGGCTGCGCGGATGCTGTGGCAGTACTACCTCGGGAAAAGGCAGTTTCACGCAAAGGCACAGCGGCGCAACGAAGAAAGCTAGACATCCGCTGCGTCGTTGCGCCGCCGCGTGAGAATCTATTTGGCGATCGTGGACGCCGTAGTAGTTGTGCGCGGCACGGTGAGATCGGGAGTGGCCGGGACGTTTTCCATCGTCAAATCCATCAGATCGTCAACCACAGCCTTCAGATCGTCCGTTTCGCGATAAATTTGTAATTGCCGATCCGCTGACGTTCCGCGTTCGAGGATCGTGTGTACGTGCTCGATCTCTTTTCGCGAACCGAGTTCATCAACCACGTCATCCACGAACTCCAACAACTCCAGCACCAGATCACGCACCGGCACTTCCGTCTGCTTCCCGAAGTCGATTAACTTTCCTTCCAACCCATATCGCACCGCGCGCCACTTGTTCTCCTGGATCAGCATGCGCCGATACAACCTGAATCCCAGGTTCTTATCAATCAACTTGTTCAGCTTTGCAACTATGGCCTGGAACAGCGCCGCAATCGCAATCGTGTCGTCGACGCGCGTCGGAATATCACAAACGCGAAACTCGAGCGTCGGAAAGTACGGATGCGGACGAATGTCCCACCAGATTTTCTTGCCATCATTAATGCATTTGGTCTTTATCAGCAGATCCACGTAACGCTGAAAACCGAGATACGAATCAAAGTGATCCGGAATGTCGGTGCGTGGAAACTGTTTGAAGACTTCCGTGCGATACGACTTCAGCCCGGTGTTGTGGCCCATCCAGAACGGCGACGACGTGGACAGCGCCAGCACGTGCGGCAGGAAGTAACGGGCAGCGTTCATGATGTGAATGGCGCGTTCGCGATCGGCCATGCCGACGTGAACGTGTAGTCCGAAGATCAACAACGAGCGTGCGACTGTTTGCAGTTCCTGGACCAGCAACTCGTAACGTTCGTCGTCAAAGATCTTCTGATCCTGCCAGCGCGAGATCGGATGCGTCGAAGCGGCGACGATAGCGAGTCCATTCTTTCGAGCCAGTCCGGAGATGATGCTGCGCAGGCGCGTGATGTCAGTGCGTGCTTCCTGAATGTTGCGACAGATGCCCGTCCCAACCTCAACCATCGACTGGATCATTTCGGGCTTAATCTGTTCGCCAAGCAGCATCTTGCCTTCTTCGAGGATCTCGGCGACATGCGAACGTAATTCGCGCGTCTGCGGATCAACGATCTGAAATTCCTCTTCGATACCCAGTGTGAATTGATCGAACATTTGCCCTCTTTCTACTCTCTGCGGCCGTCTGCGACTCTCTGCGTTGAATGCGCTCCTAAACGCAGAGAGCGCGGAGAACCGCAGAGGACCGCAGAGATTTTGCAATCATTTTCCAGTCAGGTCTCAATTTGCCAAGATACTCGTAGCGAAAGTGCTTGAGCGCGCTCGCGGGCGAATACACCGGACTGTACAAATCGAAGTGTACGGCCCAGCGGCGCGGCTCGCCTTCCTGAAATAAAAAGTGCAACACCGCTTCCGGTCGCTGCTTTTCGTAAAAACCGCCGCTCGTGCCCTTGTGATTGGCCAGCAAGCGAGTGAAGTCGTCTCGACGCGATAACGTCGACTCGATCATCGGCCACGCTTCGAATTCTAATCCGACACCGCCTTCACCATAAACGTTAGTCACTCGTTTGACGAGGCGCCAGAGCCCTTTGCTCTGGAAACGGTCAAGCAACAACAGCATTGCCCGTTTCTTGTCGAGCGGCCACGAATTGAAGGCGGCGGCATCCGTGGGTGCTTCCCACAAACCGGCGAGCTTTCCTGTCAGCAATTCTCTCGTTTCGACTGGAAGCTCTGCCCAGGTCAACTCCTCGTTAACCATTTGAAACTTCTTGTTCCAGCATGGCGCGAACTTCGTCCGAGAGCCCCTGAAAGCGCAAACCAACGCCGCGGCCGGGGTTACTGTAAACCACTACCGCATTGCAAACCACCTGGGCATCGCCGCGGAAAGGTATGCGAATGAGAAGCAAAGTGCCCTCGGGAATCTCAGCCTGTGTGTTCATGTAAAGACCGCCGGGGCTGATGTCTTTCGTGCTCGCGACACCCGTGACGTCCTTCCCGTCAAAGAAAACATCCACAATCAGCCGCGAGCGGTCGTAACTGCGTCTCTCGTCGTCACCCATGGAGCCGATTGTAGCCACAAAAAGGCACAAAAGGCACATAAAAAGAAAGCCCATCAAGGGACCGGTCAGAGGGTTTTTCTTTTTGTGCCTTATGTGGCTTTTTGTGGCTCACTTCTCGCTGATGACGTAGGTGGGCACCATGCCGCCGCCCGAACTGACGTTCGCCAGTTCCGTGAACGAAAGGCGCGTGAATGCTGAACCAACTTTGCCGTTGAAAAGCAGTGGATCGAGGTCGACGAGTTGTTCCGCAAACTCGATGCGTCCGTCGTCAGTCAGCGCGGGAAAGGTCTCGCGGGCTGTGGGCACGCGTTCCTGCACGAGGTAATCGCCGGTGGCGAGTGCGTTGTTGATCGCTTCGTCCCAGCCGCGCTGGTCCACGTTCCAGCCGATCGTGATTCCGTGACCGCCGTAATCGTCGTTTGGCTTGAGCACCAGTCGTTCGCCGTCGGCGCGGATGAAGTCGAGCAGGTTTACTTCACGACCGAAGTAGTCGGTGTGTTCGTCTTTGACCATGCGCGTCCACGGCACATGAGCGCGAATCGCGCCGAGTTCTTGCGGTGAGAAGAGTGCTGCGTGCTTTGGATCCGTCAGCACTGCGAACAGTGCTTTCTTGTGAATGAGCTTCGAACGAAAACTGTTGACCATGCAGATCGCACCGGCGCGATATGCTTCGAGCAGCGCCGGGTATTCACGAATGATGGGGAGGTATTCGTTCACGAGCAGTCGTTTGTAAACGATGTCGATCTCCTGCCCACTTGCGCTCAAGCGATTGTTTTTGAATTCGAGTTCCTGCGGCGTGCAGATTATCGAAGGATATCCGGCCTGTTCGAAAAACTCGCGAAAGAGTTCAAACTCTTTCACAGTTGGCACACCGGCGAGGTCGACGATCGCGATGCGCGGCGGTCGCTCGGGCTTGCGGCCGAGAAA
>DATEWS010000080.1:0-6883 GCA_035257785.1 Pyrinomonadaceae bacterium | reverse complement strand
ATTACGGCGGCCGGTCGTGATCGGTTTCTCCAACGCTTTTCCGTTCTGAACCACGATCACTTTTTCAATACCGGCAAAGGTAACGATCGCATTGTTCGGAACAGTCACCGCCATCTTCGCATCGTTAGTTACGATCTCGGCGTGCGCAAATGAACCGGGTCGCAGCTTCCCATTATTTCGGACGTCCGCTTCAACGACGAGCATGCGATTCTGTTCGGCTATCACCGGACTCAGTCGCATGATCTTGCCGACGTAAATATTCGTATCGCCTTCAACTGTGACGCGCACATCCTGACCGGAATGCACGGCATGCGACTCGCGCTCAGGAATCTCAGCACGCAAGCGCAGCGGATCCATCCGAACGATGTTCACCACCGGCGCGCCCGCCGCAAGATACTCGCCGATACTTGTTCTCTTCTCCTGCACGATGCCGTTTAGCGGCGCAATCACGGCAGTGTCTTTCAACTGCTGCCGCGCCAGTGCGAGCTCGGATCGACGCTGTGCGAGGATTCCCTGACGGTTGCGAATCTCTTCGTAAGCGTCCTGGTAACGACCTTCCGCAACTTTGAACGTCGCGGTTGCGGCGTCGAATTCCGCTTTCGCAATCACACCTTGCTCGACGAGTCGAGCTGCGCGATCGCGGCTGTAACGAGCTTCATCGAGCACTGCGCGCGCCTGGCGCACGGTTGCAGTTTGCTCGGGATCGATGCGGTCGTCAGTGCCTTCCGGCGCCAGACCGAGACGTGCTCGAGCCTGCGCCAACGAAGCCTCAGCCTGCTGCACACGCAGTCGATAATCTTCCGAATCGACTTGCGCGATTACCTGTCCCTGAGAAACGACGCTGCCGAGGTCAACCGAGATTGCACGGACGCGTCCGGGCACTTTCACACTGACTGTAGTTTGATCAAAAGCGGCGAGCGTGCCGTTCGCCGTGACCGTCTCGCCAAACGGAGTTTCAGCGACAGTAGCGGTTTTGACCTGGCGCGCAGGTTTGTCGCCCGCGCGGCCCTGACCCTGCCTCGTCGAGGCCTGATAATCACTCTTACACGACGTGAAAAAAAGCGCCGCCAGCAAGAGCGACACTCCTGTTAGAAGTATCCGGGTCTGAGACATCCTTTGCAGTTTAACACGAGCCGAAATCTGTGGCTAAAAGCTGCGGCGAATGAGGTATGACATCTTGATAAAAAACGTTCTTCCATTCCTACGAAAACCCGGCTCGAGTTGGCCGGTGAACGGACTGAAACCATTACGATTCACATCATCGTTATAGCCCGCATAGAAAGCCGTGCCCGGATTAGGTGTCCATCCCAGCAGAAACTGTCCTCTGTAATTGGATCCGAGCGAGTCGAAATCGAGACGTCCGCGGGCAAAAAGGAAGCGTGTGAACTGGTACGTGGTGCGCAGGGAAACGATGTTCTCATCGAACGCGACGCGCCCGGTGTCGTAGCGTGTGAGTCGCTCCTTTGTATAACTCAGTCGCGCATTGATCGCGCTCGTCGGTTGATAGGTGATGCCGCCGTCGAAATGCCACAAGTCGCCCGGTCCCGGATCCTGTGGTGAACGACAGATTGCAGGTTCCGGAATGGCCTCGCAATCTCCAGCCTCGCGCGCTGCTTGTGCCGCCAACGCCGGCGGGCTCACGCGCGGATACTTCGGTCCAGCGCCGAAGTCGAAATCGAGCGCGCCCCAAACTCGATTCACTGAAAAGTTGAAGTTGTACTTCTTGCTCGGCACTGAACCGCCAAAGAAATAAACGCCCGTAGTGGGCGCAGAACGCTCGTTATCGTCACCCGCGAACGTACACGTGTTCTCCACTACACAATTCGTGCCCGGCTGTCGCTTTGGTCCAAATTCACTCTCAAAAACGCGCTCGTAACCTTTGTCAGTACCGAAGCCGAAGTAAGTTTGCTTGCTGAATTGAAGCTGAAGCTGCGTCTCGTTGTTGAAGTTTTGCGAACGACCTTGCCAATCAAAATTTGCGTTGAAGTCGGTGTAAACGCGCCACGAGATCAATTTCGCTTTTGGCTTTGGTTCGGAGTTGTAGCGAACGAACCAATTTGGATTATTAGTATTCGTCCTGCGATTGAAGCCGACATCAGATACGAAGTAACGCGTGCGGCCGGTCATCGAAAACTCGTGTCCGAAGTGGCGACCACTCTGGTTGTAATCGACCGAGTAGGCAAAACCGTTCTGCTTGCTATCGCGATCTTCTCCTATTTCAGGAAAGAAGAATTCACGACGACTATGCGTGCCCAGTGCCTGCCAGCTAAACGTGGTCTGTTTATTGATACGGAAGCGCCCATCGAAGCCGCCGAGCTCGTTGTACTTGTCGACGAAGCGATAATGCGTCGAGAGGAAACCGATAAATGAATCCGATTTACCAACATCACGCTTCAAACGCAGGATCCCGATTGAAGCATTCTTATCGACGAGTCGTTGAATGCCGGGCAACACATCCGGGTTCGTGCGATCGTCTTCACTAAAGTTTCCCGGTGCATTGTCCGAGGCCACGAGTAGACCAAACGTATTTCGATTAACTTTTCCGGTCAGCTTCACTGCATAGTCTGGATCGACAATCGCGCGCGTGTGCACGGCTGAGATCTGCGTATTGAAGATGTCGATGCCTTCGAGAAAGAATGGTCGCTTCTCTTCGAAGAAGATCGGAAAGCGTTGATTGGCAGTCACGACTAACTGGTCTGACTCGACCTGCGCGAAGTCCGGGTTCAGAGTGAAGTCGAGTGTGACTGTCGGCGTAAGGGTGTATTTGCCGGTCAGTCCCGGATCGAGTTTGATAGGCTCGTTTACGAAGCGACCTGGATCGGCACTGCCGAGCGGGGCGTTGAAAGGGAGCGCAGATTTTCGCTTGCCGGTTTCTGAAACTGTCAAGCTCGGAATGAGTTCGAGTGTTCGTTCAGTCGAGAGACCTTCGAGTCCGGTGAGATGTCCGGCCTGGGCCAGCCAACTGTTCTTGTCGCGATCCATCGGGATCCACATGTCGAGCGCGTTGTTGAACCGCTTCGTGCGACGCCAGAAGTGAATACCCCACAACTTGTCTTTGCCCGCAACATAGCGCAGTGACTTGAAAGGAATCGCGATCTCGATCGTGTAACCATCCTCAGTAAGGACTCCCTTCGACTCCATCACCAGGTCGAGACTGAAATCTTCGCCCTGCCCTTCGGTCCAAATACCGTCAGCCTGCACGCCGAGCGGATTGAAATCAAACTCGTAAGCGCGACGTTGATCGTTGAAGGTGTCGAACAGAATGCCGACGTAGTCGTCGTCCCAGATGTTGTCGCGCTTGGGAATGTTGGCGCGCACCTTTGCGGGATCGTCGAAACAGTGGAACGCGACGTAGAGAAAACGCGCGTCGTAGCCAAGTCGAACTTCAGTGCGGTTCTCGGGGATCAAATTGTCGCCGGGTTGAATCTCGTAGAAGTCTTTGAGCACGACGGCCGTCTTCCAGACTTCGTCATCGAGCTTGCCATCGATCGCGGGAGGTGTTGCGAAGAGAGTCAGCTTTACGGGATTGGATTTCTCGGGCGGGAGCGCAAGCGCGGCTTTGCCGGTTTTAACTTCGGTTTGGGAAACAGCGGCGCCAGAGCAGAGGAAGATTAGAGTAATACTGAGCAGCGCAAGCTTCATAATCTTCCAAAAAGCAGACCTGTTTTTGCCGCAGATTTAACGCGGATTACTGGCGTGGACGAAGCAGAATCTTTCCTTCGCCAGTCTTGAGCACGAACACCTTGCCGCCGTTGCCGATCTTCCAACGTTTCATGCGCGGAGAAGGTGTGATGTCTTCAGCAACGATGAATCCTTCGTTGTTGATTTCGTCAGGGGCGTTGGTTTCGATTGTGAAGCTGGAGCCGGCCGGCACGGTCAGCGAGATTGCGCCGTCGCCCGTTCTGGCTGAAAGTTCGTTGAAGTTGCCGTCCAGATTAATAGCGCCGTCGCCGGTGCGTGCATCGACCTGGCCGTCAAACTTGATAACGCGGATCACACCGTCGCCGGTGTTGACTTGTAGTTGTCCGCCGCCGTTAGCGACTTCGATTGGACCATCACCGGACCGCAGCGTAATCTGACCGGTAACACCTTCCAGATTCAGCGCGCCGTCACCGGAGGAAACATGCAGACTTGATTGACGTGGGACGTAAACGTCGAAGTGGACCGTGCCACTTTCCTGTTCGTTATTCTGGGCAATGATGGAGATCGCATCACCCTGTTGTTGCGCCTGAATCGAGATGTCTTTGAGACTCTCTTCGTCATGCGAGCCCTTGATCGCGGTGTAGGTCACTTCCGGTTTGTCCCACCCGTGAACTGTCACGCGACCATCGAAAGTATTGATCGTGACGCGCGGGGATCCGCTCACTGTAAACGTGCGGGTTTCTTTGGCCTGGAATCGCTCGCTGGAGTTTTCGTTGCTGGTTCTAATGCGAGTGGCATTCACGCGCTGGGAACGTGCACTTTCCCGACTCACATCCTGCTGCGCACGCTCAACATCGCGCTGCGCCTGACGAATGGCGACATCAACCTGGCGTTGCGCTTCGCGTTGTGCCTCGCGCACGCGAGCACCTTCCATGCGTTTCACTTTCTCCGCAACTACGACCGGTATTTCTACATTCACTTCCACGGCCGGCTCTGCTTCAACTGCCGCGTCAGCGTCGATTGCCGCAGCCGGGCTAAGCGGCAGTCCATCCTGTGCGTGAGTGATCCTGATAGCGCCGTTAACATTGCCAAGCTTGATGCGTGGACCACCAGTACCAATCTGGCCGTCCATGCTATGTCCGACGTATTCGCCGTGTTTGACTTTCAAACCGAAGTCAGTGGAGATGCCGCCATGAACTGTGCCTGCGCGAATCGAAGCGTTCGCATTCGAGGGAATGACCAAAGTCAGATTGCCGTTGACTGACGCGAGCGAGATAGGCTTTGACTCATCCAATTGCGCGAACGTCGCTTCAAGTGGTCCATTGACGGTCGACAGCCTCGCTTCGCCCATCAGACCACGAGCGCCGAGGCGTCCGTTTATCGACGACGCTTTTACGTTTCCTTCCACACCGTCGATATCGATTGAGCCGTTCACCATCTCAATCGACTCGAGCACAGCCTTGCGCGGAACAGTCAAAGTGTATTCAACGGTAGCCGGGTTGTCGTAACGATCGCCACGGAAATACTGGTCTCGATCCGGATATTCTGTTTTGATGCGAATGTTTTCTTCGGTTGCGTTGACTTCGATTCTCGCTTCGTTCAGTCGATCTCTACGATACGCTTTTTTGATTGCGTCGACCTGGACCGCCGCTCGATCCCAAACTTTGATCTGCGCGCCGCCGTTGATGTTTTCAAGACTCACGCGGCCGGTCGGTGACAGGTTGTACGTTTGGTGAAACTCTTCGCGCAACTCCTCGCCGGTTTCAACGGCGGGCCCGCTCGCTTCAGCAGGTGGTGGTGGAGCGACTGGAATCTGTCGCAGGTCCTGGCGTCCGTTAATCAGCGTGGTGCTCAGTAAAACGGCGCCGATGAGGCTCTTCGTTAACATTGTTTGCTCGTTCCTATTAAAGTCTTATTAACTGGCGATGCGTAGATTAATACTACGATTCAATGTCTTCAACATTTCTCGATCGCGAGGGCTGAGTTTATTGAAATTAAATTTGTGCGTCCTGAACTTTAAGGTCGAAGCTGACGGCGATTGCTGGAACTCGAAAACTGCGGGAACGTCCGGGTCGCCATCATGATCGTTCAAAATCCTGACTTCGAATTGTTTCGGATCCACATCGGCCCGGTGCGCCTTTTTCACTTTGGTGGCCTTCTCTCTCTTTACCACCAGTGCCGGCGCTTCGGGTTCTTCAATATCTCCAATCTCGTCTTGTTGAGCAACGTTTTCCATCCAGGGAAGTTCGACGGCCACTTCTGAGTGCTTGCTTTCGCAGGTCTGGACCTTGGCTACCATCGGCACCGCCGGAATTTCAGCGGGCGTCAGCTTCTCGGACCACTGGGCGACGAACTGGTTAACTTCGAGGCCAAATTTTCGGACCTCATTCAGTTCCTTCATCGCGCTAGAAAACGCGGCCAGGCCCACGACCAGAATCAGAATTACCTTGTTTCCCTTGCTGTTCATTTGATGACCTCTAACTTTTAGAGCCGAGAGCAGCCAGTTCTTAAAAACCAGTTCCAACCACCCTCGGCCCTTCTGCGTTGCTCTGTAATAAGAACACCAGACCTGAGTAGCTTGTGACAAGAAAAATTGGCCACAAAAAGGCACATCAGGCACAAAAATAGGGGCAGAAGCAGTCGCAGGCTGCTCCTGCAACCTGCTCCTGCTGCTTTCTTTGTGCCTGGTGCGGCTAAAGTTTTTTAAGGCGGACGGTGCCGCCGAAGGTGGCGATAGAGAGCGTGGCGTCGCCAGTTCCGCAGACGGCGGTTATACGGCGCGGGACGTAGGGAACGGCGAGTGCGGGTTTTTCTATAGTAATCGGCGCAACTTCAGGACCCGGCTTCGGCGGCTTGGGCGTCGCTTCAGGGGCGGATCTGGGCGCCGGCTTGGGCGTCGCTGCGGGCGCCGGCGGCGTTGGTTCGGTGATGTATTTCAGCGGAAAATCGGACATGATGTTGTGCTTTTCCGAAACTTTCGCATTCAGTTGAAACGAGGCATCACGAGGCATCGCGATCTCCACGTCGCCGGTCACGTTGCTGAAACTGTAATAGCCCTGCTTCGCCAGCGGTCCCGACATGTATAACGCCCCGTTAACGGTCTTCGCCATCACTTTCGGATTACTCACGTGATCCAACTGAATATCGCCGCTGACTGTACCAACCTCGAACGTATCATCCGCGGTGGCGGGTTTAATGTTAATCGCTTCGACACCACCGCCCGCCGAGTTCAAAAACACAC
>DATEWS010000079.1:0-2233 GCA_035257785.1 Pyrinomonadaceae bacterium | reverse complement strand
TGGTGCGAGGCGTGATCGCGCTCTCGACTGCTTCGGCCGAGAGCACGAAGCCTGTTTCTTCAGTTTCAATAAAGACTGGTTTCGCGCCGGCGAAGACGGCGATTTCCGGAAACGTGACCCAGTACGGTTTTGCAATCAAGGCTTCATCACGGGGATTCAATAACGTCACGACTGCGTTGAAGATCGCCTGCTTGCCACCGGCAGTCGCCATCACTTCGTTTGGTTGGTATTCAGTGCCAAACGTTTGGCGATAGAAGTCGATGATGGCGCGATGAAGCTCGCGAATACCGGCGTTTGCCGTGTACTTCGTGCGCCCGGCTCGCATCGCTTTGTCTGCTGCTTGCTTGATGTTGTCGGGTGTATCGAAGTCGGGTTCACCGGCGCCGAAGTCACATACGTTTGCGCCGGAGGCGCGCAGGGCTTCAGCGGCCTGCATCGCGGCCATCGTTGCCGACGACTGCATGCGAGCGACGTTTTCAGAGACGGGGAAGGGTGACATAACAGGCCACGTTTTCATCCTTAATTCAACTTTTCTTTCATTCGTTTTTCGACGTGTGTTGGGACCAGACCGGTGACTGCGCCCCCGAGATGAAACACTTCTTTTACGAGCCGCGAGCTGACGTAAGAGTAAGCTTCTGCGGGCATCATGAAAACGGTTTCGATTCCCGGTTCGAGTCGTCGATTCATCAGCGCCATTTGAAACTCGTACTCGTAATCGGAGATGGCGCGTATCCCGCGGACGATTACATCTGCTTGTTGGGCCACCGCGTATTTGACGAGCAGTCCACTAAACGAATCAACGCGAACGGTGCAGCGTCCCTGAGTAATGCTTTTGATGACTTCATTGAGCATCTCTTTTCGTTCTTCGACCGAGAAGAACGGTTGCTTATCAGGGTTTACGAGGATGCCGATGATGATCTCGTCGAAGAGTTTGCAACCGCGCTCGATGATGTCGAGGTGTCCGTTCGTGACGGGGTCAAACGAACCGGGGTAGATTGCGCGTCGCATGCAGGTGAATGTTAATCATAAATAGCCGTTTTCGACAAATAATAGCCGGATTTGCATCTTGCGGCAGAATCCCGGGGGTGTTAGGCTGACTTCATCGATAGGAGATTCCGAATGTCTCACAATCTCACACAAGTTGACGCTCTCATTCCGCCAGAGTTGGTTGGATTACGGCACGTAACACCAGAACAATTCGAGCAACTCTGTCGGGACTATAGTGAGCTACGGCTTGAACTCACCTCAACCGGAGAATTAATCGCTATGCCGGGTACGGGCTTTGAAACTGGCAGACGTAATGCCGACCTCACTTCTCAACTCGCAACCTGGAGCCGAATCGACGGCAGTGGTATTTGCTGTGATTCTTCGACTATTTTCGCATTGCCAAACGGAGCGAGGCGAAGTCCTGATGCGTCCTGGGTCAAGCGCGAAAAGTTGGATCATCTGTCAGCGCATCAAAGGGAGCGCTTTGGTCCGTTTTGTCCTGATTTCGTGGTCGAACTCAGGTCTTCTAGTGACAGACTTGCGGACGTTCGTGACAAGATGTTGGAGTATATGGAAAACGGAGCATCCTTAGGGTGGTTGATCGATCCATACAAGCGACGAGTTTATATCTACCAGCCTGACCGTGAGGTTCTTATTCTGGAAAATCCGGAGACCGTTTCTGGTGAATCTCTATTGCCCGGCTTCACGCTGAATCTCACCGAACTGTGGTGACAGATTTACAGGATTCACAAGATGTGGTTCAATGTGCCTTGACAATTTAACGTGGTGAGTTAAAGCGACTTGCGGCCACGTAAAATAATCGGCTAAACAGCTCGGTGAAAAGTTTTCAGGCTCCGCGTTGTTAGGCGCGGGGCCTTTGTTATTGCCTATGTCGAACCTGCTCGAAACAGCAAAAGAACGGATCGTCGTCTTCGACGGCGCGATGGGGACCAACCTTCAGGTCCAGAATCTCTCGCTCGACGACTTTGGAGGACCACGCTTCGAAGGTTGCAACGAGAACCTGCTGGTCACGAGACCCGACGCCGTCGAGAAAGTTCACGCCGCATTCCTCGACGTCGGTTGCGACGTGGTCGAGACCAATTCGTTCAACGGAACTCCGGTTGACTTCGCCGAGTACGACATTGCCGATAAGGCATACGACATGAACGTGCTCGCGGCTCGACTCGCCAAACGCGTCGCTTCCGATTATTCGACTAAAGAAAAACCGAGATGGGTCGCGGGCTCG
>DATEWS010000078.1:0-3547 GCA_035257785.1 Pyrinomonadaceae bacterium | reverse complement strand
TTTGGTGGTTCGGTGGGCGGCCCAATCAAGAAGGACCGCGCGTTCTTCTTCTTCACCTATGAAGGATTTCGCGAAGCGACGGCCACGTCCGTTGTGCGCGAAGTGCCACTGCCGACTCTCGGCCAGGGCATCGTGCGCTTTCAGACTGAAAGTGGCGCGAGTGATCCCGGCTGTCCGGCAGGAACTCCGGCCGGAGTGGAATGTTTGACACCGGCTGAAATCAATGCGGCGTACGTCGCGGCAAACGGCAGCACCCCGGGAATCAACCCGCAAGCGCTCGCCTTTCTCGCAGCCGCTGCACAACGCTATCCCGCGAACGACGTAACAGTCGGCGACGGGCTCAACACTGGCGGTTTTCGTTTCAATGCGCGCACGCCGACAGAGTTGAACACGTACATTGGTCGCTTCGACTTCAACCTGACGAACAACCAGACGCTATTCGTTCGTGGCAACTACCAAAACGACACGATTACCCGTGCTGTGTACTTCAATCCAGATTGCAGCGTTAATGGCGATAACATTCAGTGCTTCCCGGATACACCGCCGCTGACAACCTGGAACCATCCAAAAGGGCTTGCATTGGGCCACGTCTGGACGGTGAACAACGCGATGGTCAACCGTTTCAACTATGGTCTGACGCGCGCGTCGTTCACGCAGAACGGCGACTCGAATGAGAACCGGGTTAATTTTCGTTTCATCTTTTCACCTCAATCCTTCCAGCGCACGCTGCGCAGGACCACGCCGGTTCACAACTTCGTGGACGACGTTTCGTGGGTGCGCGGTAATCACACTTTGGGATTCGGGGCCAACATTCGTCTGATTACCAACAATCGCAATTCGTTGGGACCATCATTCGACCAGGCGATCATCAATCCCTCGTTCTACAACGAATCGGGCGACGTGATTATTGCTCCGTTCACTGATTTCGCGAGCGGCAGTGATCTTCGTGACGCGCTTGCATCAGTGATCGGGCGCTACTCGCAATACAACGCCAACCTCGTTTACAACGCGAGTGGACAACTGCAATCAGTCGGCACTCCGTCGGAGCGTGCATTCAAGACGCAGGAGTACGAAGGCTACTTCCAGGATTCGTGGCGCATGCGTCCGAACTTCACGCTGAACTACGGTATTCGCTGGTCCACTTCGACTCCGGTCTATGAGAAGAACGGGATTCAGGTTGTTCCAAACGTGAACTTGACGGACTACTTCAATCAGCGTGTTGAAAGTGCAAGGAACGGCGTTCCCTTCACCGATCCGATAACTTTCATTCTCGGCGGTAAGGCCAACAACGCTCCCGGCTATTACAAGCAGGATTGGAACAACTGGGCGCCGGCAGTTTCGTTCGCCTGGTCGCCTGATCTCGGTCCGGTGCTGGGAAGTAACGGCAAGAGTGTTATCCGCGGCGGTTTCCGTATGACCTACGACCGCATCGGCAGCGCGCTCGCAGTCAACTTCGATCTCAACAACCTGGCCGGCTTCACTTCCGCGCGTAACATCAATGCCAATACGTTCGACGTGATCGACGGCGAGCTCGGTCCGCAGTTCGGCGGAGTAAATCCGGATGTTCGCGCGCTACCATTCCCGGGCGCGACTGGTCCAATCCCGACGAGCCTGGTCTTCCCGCTGACGGTTCCGTCTGATGAAGATCAACGCATTGAGACGTCTCTGGACCAGGGCATCAGCACGCCGTACAACTACAGCTTTAACTTTTCCTACGGTCGAGAAATCGGCAGAGGGTTATCGGTTGAAGCCAGTTACGTTGGACGCTTCGCACGCAAGATTCTCGCTTCACGCGACATCATGCAGCTCAACAACATCCGCGACCCACAGTCGGGGATGACGTATTACGAAGCGATCAACGCCCTCGTGAATTTCAAGTATGCCAACCGTCCAATCAACTCGATTCCGGACATCCCGTTCTTCAACAACCTGTTCCCGTTCATGCCTGAGTGGTTCGAAGACACTTCGTTGACGCCAACCCAGGCTGCTTACGGTTTCATCGCTCCGAAAGCTCTTGGTGGCTCGAATATCGCCGACTACACGTTCCTTCAGTTGCTCTGGGACGATAGTCCGGACTGCACCTCGTGCCCGTTCGGCGGTGGACCGGCGAAGTTCAACAACATGTTCTATCAACCACAGTTTGGAGCGCTCTCGGCGTTCTCGACTATCGCACATTCAAACTACAACTCATTCCAACTCAGTTTGCGTCAGCGGCTGCGGGAAGATGTGTCGTTTGATTTCAACTACACCTACGGTCATTCGCTCGACAATGCCTCGGGGCTGCAAAACTCGACCAGCTACGGCACGGCATTCATCGTCAACGCCCTGGACCCGGACGGCAACTACGCCAATTCGGATTTTGATGCTCGACACATCATCAATGCGAACTGGGTGGTTGGACTGCCGTTTGGTCGGGGCAAGCGATTCTGGACCAACTCGAACAGCGTTGTTGACAAGGTGTTGGGCGGGTGGACCACGACGGGAATCTTCCGTTACAACACCGGCCTTCCGATCACGGCCGCGCCGTTTGACTGTTGTGTGTGGGCCACGAACTGGAACGTGCAATCAAATGGCGTTCGCGTTCAACCGATCCAATCGTCGACCACGAAGGCGGGTCAACCCAACCTCTTCAGCGATCCGATTGCTGCGTATCGCAGTTTCAGACCGGCTCGACCAGGAGAAGTTGGCGACCGCAACGTGCTGCGTGCGCCGGGATATATTTCCCTCGACATGGGACTCTACAAGTCTTTCAAGATGCCGTGGGAAGGTCACGCCTTGCAGTTTCGTTGGGAAGTGTTCAATGTCACCAACACTCAGCGGTTTGATGGCGCCACCATCTCCGATTTGAGTTTGGGCAGAGATCCCTTCCTTGGGAGTAGTAATCCGACTTCGGACTTCGGACAATTCACCTCGACTCAAGCACCTTTGAATGAAACCAAGGCGGGACGCGTCATGCAGTTCGCGCTGCGGTACACGTTCTAAGGAAATCCATCCACAGATTACACAGATTTGTAAAAGCAACGCCGCTTCGTTAATCCAAAACGAAGCGGCGTTGTTGTAAGCTCCGCGTGCCAAAGTTTAGCAACAGAGCAGTGTGATAACCGGTTACCTTCAGGTAGTTAATCACCTGAGACTCTTCTACTGAGCTCAGCCTGCTCAACGCCTTCACTTCAACAATCACACTATCAAAGCAAACAAAATCAGGACGATATCGAGTGCTAAGACGCTGTCCTTTATAGCTCACCGGAAATCTTAGCTCTCGGCTATAGGGAACGTCGCGATTTTTTAACTCCAAAGCTAACGCTTGCTGGTAGACTGGCTCTAGAAAGCCACAACCTAATTGGCGATGAACTTCCATAGCAGCTCCAATGATCTTATAGGTTCTGGCATCCTGCTGTGTGAGGTTATGCATGTTGGACTCCTAAGGTGAATTTAGGTTGCTGGACTTGATTGTCTCATAAATCTGCGTAATCTGTGGATAACGATGCTTCAGTTCCTGAACATCTCCAACATAGCCTTAATCGATGATATGCAGGTTGAGTTTGAT
>DATEWS010000077.1:0-3526 GCA_035257785.1 Pyrinomonadaceae bacterium | reverse complement strand
AACATCTGGATGGGTCGACGTTATGACCCTGCTGTAAACGAATTCAACTTTGTGTGTGCCGAGAACGGTATCTTTAAAGAGTTCGTGGTCGTACCGGAAAACGTATTTATCGTTAACGTTACTTTCCGAGACGTTGAACGTGTAGCAGCCGATGTTGAAGCCATCGCTGTTTGTGCAGTTGAAATTATTGGCGTTGGGTATCAGCCCAAGATGTGCCGTCATAACGGGGTTGAGTGAGTGCACGTTGCCGAGTGCAAGAAGATTCACCGTCTGCAGCGCGCCATTTGTGCCGACGTAGCGGAATATACCGTTCTTCGCTTCAGCCGTTAGCACACCGTTACGATTATTCGCCCTGCCTTGACTCTGTCGAAACGCCTCGTACGAGAAGAAAAAGAACGCCCGATCCTTGCCGCTGAAAACGCTTCGTCCACCTTGACCAAACCTCGGGAAGTACATTGGTCCGCCGATGTCACCACCATAAAAGTGTTGGCGCAAAATCGGTCGCACGGTGCCGTTGAAGTTGTTGAAGAAAGTGTTGGCGTTGTAACTCTCGTTGATCAACTGAAGGAAAGCGCCACCATGAAAATCGTTCGTTCCACCCTTGGTGACGAGGTTGACCTGTGCGGCGCCGCGTCCTGCATCTGAACCAACAGTGCCGGTCGTAATACTGAATTCCTGAGTCGAATTCAGCGACGGAGTAGTGATCGCAAAGAACGAGCTGGTCTTAACGAAGTTGTCCATCGCGTTGATGCCATCTTGTGTGAGGTTGACCGCGGTTTGCCGGAGTCCTCCGACGGACGCACCGCGCGTGTCAGTTCCAATAACCGCTATGCCGGCTTGCAATGCGGCAAGCTCGACCGGGTTTCGACCACCAAGCGGAAGATCAACGACCTGTCTGGTGTTGATAACGTTGGTCAGACTCGGGCTCGTACTATTAATCACTTCCTGGGTGGTCGTGACCGTAACCGTTTCATTTGCGAGGCCGATCTCGAGCGGTATCGTGAGTTGAGCCGTCGAAGCCACCGAAACAATAACGTCGCGGACTAATGCTTTCTTAAATCCCGACGCCTCAACAGCAACGGTGTATGTGCCGGGCAGCAGAGTTTGAAAATCGAATGCTCCGGAACTGTTGGTTATTCCGGTGCGCTCGGCACCAGTATTGACGCTGGTTACGGTGACGGTGGCGCCCGCAATGACGGCGTTACTCGGGTCGGTAACCGTTCCCGCTAAGGAACCCGTCGTTGTTTGGCCCTGAATCACGATTTGAGCCAACAGAATCGCCATACCCACGATCAGAGTTTTCGTAAACTTCTTCATGCTTCCTCCTTAGAGAAGTTGGAGATCTCAAATCTGACTGGAACTGCTGAACTGGTTGTGTGTAAAAAGCCGGACGGGACCATTCACTAAAATTCTGGTTTATTGCCGCTGGTCAACGAGCAATAGAACTCGAACAATCCAATTGAAATTAAGACTTGGTTAATGCCAATGCGGGGTAAACAGAGTAACGTTAACGGCAAAAGATATGCCTTAACGTATTCTTGAAAAATCGCGATTTCGTTAGGAAATTTGATTCCGCCACTTCATGGGCGACACGAAATTTTGGAGATCGGTGCATTTTTCTGAATTTTCCATTTCTTCCAATCCACGAAATGGTGGTCGAGGTAAAGTTCAACATGGGAGCATCCAGAATGTTTGAACCCGAGAAAATCATTGAAACTTTGCGCGAAACTGAAAGACGTCTAGCTGCGGCCTGGGTTGAAGGCGATCGCTTGTTTATTGAAGAGACCCTTGCCGATGATTGGAGCGTTACCGATTTAACCGGGCAAGTTCTGACGAAGGCTGAAGTGCTGAAGGAAGTCTTTGGCTCAGCAAACCGTCAAGTTGTTTCAATGGAAATTGACGATATTAACGTTCGTCCGTTTGGCGATTGGGCAATCGTGACGGGAAGAACTAAGGCAGCAGGTGAATACCAGGGTGAAGTTGCACAAGTTACGCTTCGTTTTACAGATGTATTTGTCCATAGAGACGGACGTTGGCAAGTCGTTGCTTCACAAGCTACGTTGCTCAATCAATAAAGTCTGCGTCATGCTTCACCCTTGTACTTCTTCAACCTTTTCGGCGTCCTCCTCTGCCGTCTCCTTCTTCGTCCGAGGACTGAATAGTTTTTTAACTCGAAGAGTTACCGTCACAAATAGTTCGTAAATACGGTCGGACTCTTTCGCCAGGAGTGGTGAAACACTGGCGAGAATCAACACATACAATGCCGCAAACGGCTGCAACACAGTTAACAAACCGCCGGCGATGGCAAGGTTAACGATAATGATTGAAAACTCACCGCGAGCGAGCAGAGTGAAAGACGTATTGAGTGACCCGACGGGTGAGAGCTTCGCTCGTGCTCCGACAATCATTCCAGCGATCACAACTCCGACAATTGAAAGCAGTGCTGCACCGACAGCCAGCCAGGCAGCGCCACCCAGGCTGAACGGGTCAATCGACAGGCCGAAGCCGAAGAAGAAGATCGCGCCGAAGGAGTCGCGAAACGGTACGATCAGACGTTCCATGCGCTCACTGTGTTCAGTCTCTCCCAGTATCAAGCCGAGGAGCAGCGCGCCGATAGACTCCGCAACGTGAATCGTCTCACCGAGTCCGGCTAACAAAAACAAGCACGCGAAGATCACAACGAGAAAGACTTCATTCGAAGAAATCCGGAACAGTCGATTCAAGAGTGGAGTAGCCCACCGGCCGAGCACCATCAGACCGACGATGAAGCCGAGCGCGATTGCACCCGACGACGCGACTCCGGCAAACGAACTCGCTCCGCTCAGAATGATGCCGGAAATGAGCGACAGATAGACAGCGAGGAAAACGTCTTCGAACATTGTGATGCCGAGTATCAACTCGGTTTCACGGTTCGCAGTGCGCCTGTAGTCGAAGAGAATTTTGGCTACGATCGCACTCGAGGAAACAGTAGTCATGCCGGCGATGATCAGTGTCTCGCGCAGCGGAAATCCAGCAAGGTACCCGTAGGTGAACCCGATCGTGAAATTGATTCCAACGTAAAGCGAACCACCCGCCAAAATGGATCGACCCGCTTCGATCAAACGGGTGACATTGGATTCCAGACCGAGATAAAAGAGAAGGAACAGCACACCCATCCGTCCCATGAATTCGATGAGCGGTTGCGTCTCAATGAACCGAAAATCGAAGACCCCAATCTGCGGGGCATGAGGTCCAACCGCCATGCCAATCAAAATCAGGAATGGCACGTTGGATAACCCGAGTTTATGGGCCACCGCGACGGCAAACGCGATTAGCACCAGTGCTAATCCGATCTCCAGAACTACATGATCCATCCGGTCACTCCTGAGTTCCTTCGATCAAAAGACGTTTGAGAGCATTGATCGTACGCCGGTCGCCCGCCGCGATCAGTGTTGCTCCAGCGTTGAGAACCGTGTGGGCTTCGGGGTTAGTGCGTTTTGTCTGGTCCGGTTCAATAATCGAAACGATCGAGGCCCCAGTGCGAGTA
>DATEWS010000076.1:0-3459 GCA_035257785.1 Pyrinomonadaceae bacterium | reverse complement strand
GATCGCAACCGTAATCATCACTTGCTTCAATCCACACGACTCACGTTGCTTCGAGAACGTAGGCCCGGTCATCGCGGCGATAATCAACAGTATCCAGAACACGTAGCGAAACCGGTAAATGGCGCCGGCGTTTGGAATCACGAACGCAAGCGCTGTGACACCGCAGACGATCAGCCCGACTAGAAACCAGCGCCCCAGTCGTTGTGGTTCACGAATAAGTGCCAGCGCCGTTAGCGCTTGCAGCAAGTAGATCGCCAATGTCTCGAATCCTGAAACTATCTTGCCCACGTTGCCTACGCGCCTGCCGGAGAAAAACCACGTGGACGGAAATGGCGCCCACATGCCGATCTCGAGCGCGCGGGGAATATATCGAAGTAAGTCGCCGGCGTTCCTGAATTCCGTCTTCGCATCGAGAAGAGAACCGGCGTCCGCATAAGAAGCAGCGAACCGCGATCGCATGCTGCTGATGCGGCGCGCGAGTCTGCCGCCAACAATAGATCGTCCGTTCGTGCTGCCGTGACTCGAGTCGCGTGTATTAATCCACCTGACCAGAGTTGGTACTTGCTTGCTGGGATCAGCGACGTTCTTAAGTGGTCCCGCTTGATCAGAAGGATACATTTTTGTGCGTGTAATACTCTGACCTGAAATGAACGGTAGCAGAAACAGTCCCGTCAGTAATACCGCAATCGCAGGAGTCATGTTCCAAAACAACAACCGTCGCTCTCTTGTCTGGCGTACGATGAGAAGCCCGAGGACCAGGGCAGCTACAGCCACGAACAGCAGCACGGAACTTCCGCGCACGAACGCGAGTAGCAGTAAAAGCAGAAGCGCCAGAACTGAAACACCGGCACTCGCAGCCGGTTGATACGTTCGGATCAACAGCGTGATCGCGCACCACAGAAATGCAAGTGCGGCGGTTATGAAGATGGAATCCTTCAGCAGTTGCAACGTGTGTAATAGAAACGTCGGCCACAGTGCCACGAGCACAGCGGACAGAATGCCAGCGCGCCGGCCACCCAACTCAGAACCCAGCGCGAAGACAAGGCAGACGATCGCCACGTAACAAACCACGTTGTAAGGCTCGGCGCTGAGAGCGCTGTAGCCAAAAACCGGATGCAGCAGCGCAAACGGCACCGCGATCAGTTTCACGTGTAGCGGCTGCGCGGCACTGGCCCATGCGCGCAGGTTGCCGTTGCGAAGCAGTTGGGATGTTTCGATTGCGCCGCGCTGGTAGTCGTAACTATCAAATGCAAATGAGCCCATGATGCCGTCGCGATCAATCAGTCCTGGCGCAACTCCTGCGCGCCCGGCAACGAACAAGGCGACCGCGAGGGAAACGTGTAAGACTGCTGCGATAACAACTAATCGCGGGCCGGTGAGGCCAGGGACACTCATCTGAGACGACATCATCTTCGCCACGCCAGCAGGGATGAGAATCGAAAACGAGTTGTATCGATTCGGGAGCTTGACGGAATCGTTGTGCGCTGTCTCACAAACGAAATGAAGTCTGTAATGATCGCTGCGGCATCACCCGCGGACGGTGCGGCGGGCTCGGCGATGATGGTAACGAGTTGACCTCCCTTGACGCGTACTTCTGTAAACAGGACCGCAGCGCCACAACGCGCGGCCACTTCAATTATCGCGGGCGCCATGATCACTGGACCCGCCGGCGTCGCGAACTCAATGGTCCTTTCGCCGTGATGTTCCGCACGATCGGGCATCGCACAGATGACCTTGCCCGCTCTGAGTTTTGTGCGCAGTTGGACGAGGAAGATGTGTGAGGGTTGAATGGTCTCGGCACGCACAGAAGTTCCCGGCACCCTCAAACTGTCGTCGGGCGTAACTACGATCGGATCGAGAACTCTGTCGTGAAAGAATCTGACCATCAGTAGCGTCAGCGCCGCATGGTGTCCCGTCATCAGCACGCCTCTCCCTTTCGCATACGCACGCTCAAAGTGCTGATATCCTTCGGCAACGATTTCCAGGTCGAAGCGAGTGCCGTTCTTCGTGAGGGCGTTCAAAAGCAGGAAGAGCACGATCTCATCGGGCCGGTGAAAGTTTTTGATCGACTGTTCCCGGTAGGCGGCAGTGCGAACAAAGAGCGGTACTGTGGCTCGTGCCAACAGCAATGCAGTTTGAAAACGATAGTGTCGCGGCACGATCCGCATCGCCAGAGCGAAACAACGTTCAGCCGCACGAATGAGACGAGTCACGGTCGCTTAGCATATTAGAAAAACGAGGAGTGCGAAATAGGGTAAACTGACGCTAGCTTCGACACGCTTTGCCTCAAAGTAGGAGATCGCACTTGGACACAGTCAGTACAGGGAGCGATAGCGACCTGGTCAACGATGGAGTCGAGAATGGTTGGGGAATTCGCATGCTGATCACTGACCAGGTCTCTATCGCTCCCCGTACTGACTGTGTCCAAGTATGATTTCGGACTCTTGAGTCAAAGCTTACTTCGAATTTCGGACATGTCACGCCGCCTGGCAATCTGTCTAATTAATCCTCGCAGCCGGCCTTCATACTGGACGGCTGACTTCGCCATGCCGTTCTATGGTCTCGGTCGCAGGCTTAAATATTCGATGGCCAATGGCGCGCTTGTGTCTGTGGCTGCACTCGTCCCGCCCGAACACGAAGTCGTTCTCATTGACGAGAACATCGAGCGTATTGACTTCGATCGTCTCCGCCGCTTTGACGTGATTGGCGTCACCGGAATGGTGGTACAGGCCGAACGCATGTTGGAGATTTTGCGAAAGTTGCGAGAGCTCCCGGCGATAGTGGCGGTTGGCGGACCGTTAGTGACTGTTAGTGAAGCAACGTTCGACGGTTTATGCGACGTGCGCTTCATCGGCGAAGCCGAAGAAACGTGGCCGGTGTTTCTCAACGCACTCGCCACGGGTGTGCCGACGGCAACGCGTTACGTTCAAGAGCAAAAGACAGACATGACCCGCGTGCCCGTGCCTCGCTTCGATCTGCTACAGCGTGGCCGTTACGGAACGGCGCCCGTGCAGTTCTCTCGCGGTTGCCCATTTTTGTGTGAGTTCTGCGACATCATCACAATCTTCGGCAGGCGGCCTCGCGTTAAGAGACCAGAGCAGATCCTGGCGGAGCTCGACGCAGTATTAGCACAGGGTTTCCGCGGCTGCTTCCTGGTCGATGACAATTTTATCGGCAACAAAATCGAAGCCAAGCGACTGCTGCCGCGCATTATTGAATGGCAAGAGCAGCACGGCTTTCCGCTCGAATTTGTCACGGAAGCCAGCATCAACCTCGCTAACGATCGAGAGTTGATCGATTTAATGGTGCAGGCAAACTTTCGCAATGTTTTTATCGGCATCGAAACACCCCGGGTTGCGTCGCTAGCCGAGACGCGCAAACATCAAAACGTACACGGCGATTCGTTGCTGACAAAGCTCGAGCGAATCCGTGCGAGCGGCCTCGGCGTCAGCGGCGGGT
>DATEWS010000075.1:0-2654 GCA_035257785.1 Pyrinomonadaceae bacterium | reverse complement strand
GATCGTTCGGGCAGCATGTCGATGGACGATGGCACAGGGCGCACGAAGTTGGACGCGGCTCGCGATGCGGTCTCGCTGTTTGTACAACTCGTAAGAGCCGGCACTGGAAATCGTTTGGGATTTGTTTCGTTCAGCACTCAGGCAAGCGATCCGGTTGACTTCGATCTTGCTGACGTGACGAATGCGAACAAGACCGCGTTGATTGGACCACCACCTTTCATCACCGGTGAACTGGACGATTTAGTTGCGAGTGGCTCCACGTCGATTGGAGATGGGCTCGAAGCGGCGCGCGATGAGTTTAGCGGAGCAGTGACTAATCCAAGGGCGATTCTGGTGATGACCGATGGGTTGCAGAACACGGCGCCAATGATCGACGAAGTGACCGGTTTGGATGACCTCACCATACATGCAATTGGATTCGGAACTGAATCGAGTCTTAACGGCGACTTGCTGACTGAGCTCGCAACTTCACACGACGGGCTGTACACGCGCGCCGGAGGCGCACTCGAACTCGAAAAGTTTTTCTCGAGTGCGTTCGGCAATATTTTTGAAGCGGGCATCTTGTTCGATCCGGAATTCAATCTTCCTGCGGATCAACCGGGCGATCCGATCCCGTTCAAGGTTTGTGGCGAGGAGAGTATTACCGCAGTTGCCGGTTGGGATCGCACCGATACATCGCTGCTGCTGGAGTTCACCAGTCCGACCGGCGTGATCATCAGAGGGACAACCGCAGGAGCTGAGTCGGCTTCGGGAAGAACATGGACGTTTGTGCGGCTCGATCTTCCGTTTGGTGGCGAGCGCAATGGCGCGTGGAGCGTGCGGGTAGTGCGGCCGACGGGAAGCACCGAGTTTCCACCTCCGGCGCCCGCGATGCGTTACTTCATCAACGTCATTCCAAAAGGTGGACCACGCTTATCACGGTTCCTCGGGAAGAAGCGTTATTACACCGGTGATCTGATCACTCCGATGGTGCTCGTACGGCAGGAGAACGGCGGTTGGCCGGAGAACCTGAATGGGACGTTGACGATCACTCGCCCCGATAGGGGTGTAGGTAACGTGTTGAGTACAGCAGGACTCGGTCCGGCTGCGCCCATCGATGGCGACACTATTCCACCCAGACAAGCGACGCTCCGCGCGATCGAGACTTCAACCGGAACGCCCGTGGTGAAGTATGTGACAAGCACCTTCAATCTCTCAGATGAGTCGGAACACACGGGAGGGTTGTTTGAAGCTGGCGGTACGCTGGGCAGGTCGTTCAGCGATCTGTTCCAGGTCGAGGGGAATTATACGTTTCATGCCAAGACTACCTACGGAGAAGGCTGCTCCGGCATGCGCGAGCTTGCATGGTCCATTCACATCGATGTCGGAATTGATCCAGGCACGACAACGGTATCAACCACGCCGCTCGATCCGCGTCCTGACGGTGGCCCATGTGCGCGAATGGTCTTCACGCCGAGCGACAAATACGGCAACCTGCTTGGGCCGGGACGACTGGATGGTTTCAAGGTCGAGCCAGCGCCGGGCAGCACGCCAGGCGCGGTGAAGGATCTGGGTAACGGATCGTATCAAGTGGATGTCTGTTCCGATCCCGATTCGTTGGAGCCTCCGGGGATTGTCGTCGTTCAGCCGGAACGACCGCCGGTAGTGATCGTGTCGCCTGACTTCAGATTGTTTGTTTACAGTGTGAAGTTCATTTGCGGCGAACAGAAGAGTGATTGCTGTGGATGCAGTCCGGTGCAGCCGGGCCATTACTCGACGGAAATCAACATTCACAATCCTGAGGACAAGACTGCGCCAGTGCTCAAGCGATCGATACCGCTCGTTCTTGCGGGCGCTGTTTTAGGTCGCGAACCGAAGTTCAAACAACCTGCGACGCAGGAAATCATTCGATTGCCGGCTCACTCGGCGACGATGGACGATTGTTGCCACCTGTTGGAGACGCTGCTCGGCGCGCCACCGGCATCGTCGATGCCGCTAACCATCGGCATCCTGGAAATCATCAGCAACGTGCAACTAAACGTCACCGCCGTCTACACCGCCACCGACGGAAGCGGCAGTCGTCCTTCGATCGACGTCGAGCAAATCACGGCGCGCCATTTAGGAAAAACGTAAGTAGGTAAGATAAGTAAAGGTGGAGTAGAACAAGTCAGGAAGCTCGCTCGCCCCCGCAGTTGCGAGAGCGGGGGCAAGTCCCTCTTCCTGACTTGTTCTATTCCCACTTGTTGAATTTTGCGAAGATGACGCGGCCGATCAGGATCCAACATTCCATTCTTTCGTATACGTTTCCTAAACAAAACTGCGTATGCTCTGTTCCAATTTTCAAATATAAATTTGCCTTCTTGAAAATCCATCCGAATTCGCCAACACGTCCCATCACACCGCAAAACCGACTCGTCGATTTTCCACACTCTTCAGAGTTGGCACATCCTTTGCGCAAACGAACCGCGCGAACTCCCCTCGCGAGGAGCTAGTCAGTTCAGAAACGAAATGAGTGGTCCATGAAATCCACTTAATCGGATATTCGTTTGTACAATTCAAGGAGACCCACATGCTTCACAGATTACTGATTGCATTCGCAATCACTTTGCTTCATGCATCTTTACTCTTCGCACAAAACACGACCGGAAAGATCGTCGGCACAGTCTCGGCCGCGG
>DATEWS010000074.1:0-3193 GCA_035257785.1 Pyrinomonadaceae bacterium | reverse complement strand
GCCCACGATTCAAAACGCCAATGAGCCAGGCCCGCGATAAGCTAATGGCTTACGTGACCCGCCCGCTGATGGTGTTCAAGCCGCGACAGCGTTTCCTGATCGGTTGCAGCGTCCTCGTACTTCTCACCACTTTCCTCCTCTTCTCGAATCGCTCCTCCAGTTTCAACGAAAACTACAGACTCGGTGACGTGCTCGCCAGATCGATCATCGCTCCCGCTGATCTGACTGCGGTGGACCAGGCCGAAACGGAACGACGCAAGGCGGCCGCTCGCGAATCCACTCGCCCCGTATTTAATTTTGATTCAACTCGTGCGGAAAGCTCGGTGCAGAGTTTTCGCTCTGCGTGGGAAGACCTTCAGAAACAAACTACTTCCGGTCAAAAGCCTTACACATGGAGCGGCGAAGGGGGCCCGCCAGTAGCACAAACGATCATCGCGCGTGGCTTTGACGAAAGTGATCTCGACCGAATTGAGTCGCTCATTCGCGAAATCGGCGCTGGTTACATTTATGACGACGCTGATGCGGACCGTTTGCAACAGGAGATCGTTTTAGTCGACATTCGCAATCCCGCCGCGCAGATGATCGTTCCCGCACCTCGGACAAGAATGACTGCGCTCTCGTCGGCGCGACGCAGTCTCGAACTAAGAATCGGCAATCTTCCGGGCTGGACTCCGGAACAGAGAACGACGCTCACCGGCGCCCTCGTGCCGCTGATTCGCCCGAACGTCATCCAGGATCAGGCGGCAACTGCCGCGGCCAGAGAAGCAGAGGCGGGCCGAATCAAACCTGTAGAAGTTTCCCTGAAGCGTAATCAGGTGATCGCACGTGAAGGTGATACGGTTACGCCGACGGTGCTCGCTCAGATCGCCGCAATCAAAAGCGCCGGCCATTCCGGTAAGCCGTTGAATAACTTCTTTGGCTTGTTGCTGGTGGTGATTGGCGTTTACTGGGCCGCGTGGAAGTTTGCCGAACATCGCAGCATTAGTAGTCCGCTCAGTTTGAGTAAACAAAAAGCGTTCGCGCTCGTCGGTTCCGCCATCCTGGTGCAAACCGCGCTGATGAGGGTGGGGTTCACGTTTGGCGACAGCATGGCCGCGAGAATGCAACCTCCGTTCAACGATCCCATCATCTGGAATTTTGCGATTCCTTTCGCCGCAGCCGCGCTGCTCGTCGCGATGCTCGTCGATACACAACTCGCGTTTCTCACCGGCATCATCACCGCTCTTTTCGCGGGTATGCTCGCGCCGACCGGAATGCAGAAAGCACTCTTCGCGATGGTGTCGTGTTCGGCTGCGATTTATGGCATCGGACGCTATCGCGAGCGCCAGTCAGTAACGCTTGCGGGTCTGCTCGTCGCCGCTGTGAACGTTGTGATGGCGATTGCGCTGCTCGCCTATTCCGAACAGCCACTCACGCTCACAACGTTTCTGATGGCGACCGCTGCCGGAATTGCGGGCGGTTTGTTGACGGCGGTCTTCGCAGCCGGTGGGCTGCCGATTAACGAGTCGCTCTTCGGTATCCTGACGGACGTCAAATTGCTCGAGTTATCAAACGCAGACCTTCCGGTTCTGGGTCAACTCGCGTTACGCGCGCCCGGAACGAATCAACATTCACACGCGGTGGGCCAACTTGCGGAAGATGCTTGTCGCGCGGTCGGAGCGAATCCACTGCTCGCGCGTATCGGAGCGCTTTATCACGACATCGGCAAAGTCGCTGCGCCCGAATATTTCGTCGAGAACCAGCAGGGCGATAACCCGCACGATCGCATGCGTCCGTATCAGAGCGCGAAGATCATCACCAGTCACGTAACGTACGGCGCGAAGCTCGCGAAAGAGATTGGTCTCCCACAGAAGATCGCGGATTTTATCCCGCAACATCACGGCACCCGAACGTTGCACTACTTCCTGCGCAAAGCTCAGGCGCAAGCAAAGCCAAACGAGACTGTTGACGAAGCTGATTTCCGTTACCCCGGACCCAAGCCGCAGTTCAAAGAAGCGGCGATCATGATGCTCGCGGACTCATGCGAAGCAGCGGCGCGTTCGTTAGCGCGACCCGATCCGGAGAACATTCGCGCGATCGTCGTCAAGATTGTCGATGCAATTATCAGTGATGGCCAGCTCGATCAGTGCGACGTCACGTTGCAGGAGTTGACCACGATTCGTGAGGCGATGATCAGCGCGTTGACCGCAATCTATCACGCGCGAATTGATTATCCCGGGTTCAATCCGCCCAGGATGACTGGACCACTGCCACCGTTACCTGCCGGCAACCTCGATAGTGAAGAACGAGGTATCACTTACAGTAAACCTTCCGAAGTTCCAATCAGTCTTGGTGGTGAAGTTGAAGACGAAGCTGTCCCCCGCAAAGTCAGACGTTAACCACAGATTACACAGAAGAAAATCCGGATTCAATCCTTGTAATCCGTGGCTAAAACTTTGCTCGCAATTTGGAGTACGTTGTTGGAAGGTCTTCGGGGAGGACGCGTGTTTCGCCGACAGTAGTCATGAAGTTTGTATCACCGGACCAGCGTGGCAACAGATGAATATGAAGGTGATCGGCAATTCCAGCACCTGCGGCAGAACCGAGATTCATCCCCATGTTGAAACCAGCCGGTGAATAAACCTCGCGTAAAGCGGCTTGAGATTTCTTCGCCAGGTCCATCATCTCATCGGTAATCTCTTTTGGCACCGAATCAAACTCACTCGTGTGCAGGTAAGGCACGATCATCAGATGCCCGCTGATGTACGGATAAAGATTCAGCACGACGAATGCGTGCTGTCCGCGATGCAGCACGAAATTAGTCTCATCGTCCTCAGGACGCTGCGCGATCAGGCAAA
Organism: Pyrinomonadaceae bacterium; assembly: GCA_035257785.1. GTDB lineage: Bacteria > Acidobacteriota > Blastocatellia > Pyrinomonadales > Pyrinomonadaceae > PSRF01. The sequence continues at coordinate 356 of DATEWS010000074.1, read as the reverse complement.
ACACACAACCGTCGCGCTGTGCATCAACTCCTGATGCGATATACCTGGCACGCCAGGGACTCCACAGTCTATCCATTGCAGCTTAGATGATCGGCGGCTGGTGGTTGTCGTCGTTAATCGGCCGTGAAGAGTTTGCCGCCGGTGCGTGTGAGCCGGAGTTATCGTCGTTGATGAGTTCTTTTAGTTCTTTGCCGGGTTTGAAGTACGGAACTCGCTTAGCAGGAATACTGACCGGATCACCTGTTTTCGGATTTCGACCGCGCCGCGCGCCGCGCTCGCGCACGCGGAAACTGCCGAAGCCGCGCAGCTCAATCTTCTCGCCCTGGTTCAGCGTCTCGATAATGCTCTCGAAGACG
>DATEWS010000073.1:0-2340 GCA_035257785.1 Pyrinomonadaceae bacterium | reverse complement strand
CTCCCGACTCAACTCCACGCCGGCGTGCCACCGATCCTGCTCCTCGGCGCCGCGAAGAAGACAGCGAGTTCGCCGCTGGCGCCGGCGACGGGAATTAGTCCAAAAGGCCCCATTTCTCTGCGTATCTCTGCGGCCCTCTGCGTACTCTGCGATAAAACATTTCTCAACGCGGAGAACGCAGAGGGCCGCAGAGAACGCCGAGAATGGCACCCTGCCGGAAAGCGTCATTCCCTCCATGCCACAAATTGTCAGGCCCCTTACCGGATATGGCCCACCTTGCAAAATTTTGATTAAAAAAGATCGAAATTTCCTGTTTTTGGTCCAAATCCGCCTTGGCATACAGGTTGTTTAGCAGACCACCGACACATCGCGCTTTGCGCGGCTCACAAACGAACGAAAGCCGGTGGCGCGAGAATTTGAAACCCCTAATATCTTTTAAGGAGCACCAAATCAGCATGACTACCAAACGCCAAGAAGGCTTTTCGTTGATCGAACTTCTCATCGTCGTCGCGATTATCGGTATTATCGCCGCGATCGCGATCCCTAACCTCCTCGCTTCACGCCGTGCCGCTAACGAAGGTTCGGCTCAGTCCTCACTGCGCACCATTCACAGTGCACAGGCCACCTACCAGGCCACAGCCGGCAACGGTGCGTTCGCCGGTTCCATGGGTACCCTCAAAACCCAGAGCCTCGTTGACAGCGTCCTTGGCGACGCCACGACCACGGCGAAGGCTAAGAGCGGTTACTACTTCAACATCATTGACCAGTCCGGCAATGGCGGCGACGCACAGTTTGGCGCCTACGCTTTCCCCTCGGTGACGACTGGTGTTTCACAGACCGGTACCCGTGTTTTCGGTATCACGCAAGTTGGCGTGATGCGTGGCGGCACCACCCTGACGGTACCCACCACTACGGCCGATATCGACGGCCTGGGCGTGCTTGGCAACTAATCAGTCCTGCCAAAGGCATGAAGAGGATGGAGGCAACTCCATCCTCTTTTTTTTCCGGTCAGAATTCCTGTTATTGGCAGTCACAAATTGTCGCTCAAGTGCGTGACACAATTTGTCATAACAACAGTGGTGCACAGGTCTTATAGGACGTATAGGGCCTATATTTGATATTCAGAACTATGGCATGGATCTTGTTTCGTACTTTGATGAAATCGTGCCCGCCTCGCATGAAGTTCTCAAGCCTCGCCGGGAGTGACGATTTCCTGAGGAGTTAGACCATGAAGAACAAACGACAAGATGGTTTCTCGCTGATTGAACTACTAATCGTAGTTGCGATCATCGGCATTATCGCCGCCATCGCCGTCCCGAATCTGCTCGCCTCGCGGCGCGCAGCGAATGAAGGATCTGCTCAGTCAGCAATTCGCACCATTCACAGTGCGCAGGTCGCCTATCAGGCAACGGCTGGTCAGGGTGCTTACTCACCCGATCTCGATGGATTGAAAACTCAGCTTTTGATCGACACGGTGTTGGGCGGCGGCACTAAGAGTGGTTACTCATATGCCATTGTGGAAGAGAGCGGCCGCAACGCAGACGCTGTCTATGGCGTGTATGGCTTTCCGGCTGTGACGACTGGCGCTACTCAAACCGGCACTCGCGTTTTCGCCACCACTAACGAAGGCATCATGCATGTTAGTACCGATCTAAACACGAAGCCGACTACGATCAACGCGATTAATAACTTACCACTACTTGGTAATTAATCTCGGCAATCAATCAGTTCTCTCTTGCTCCAGCCTTGTCTAGTGCCGATTACAAAATAGCGCTTCCACTAGCGTCCGATCCTCGCGAATCGGCACTTGACACATGGCAACTCAGAACGGTTCTCGTCGTCATCGTCTGCTTTGCCATAATGATTCCCATCCTCCTCTGGGGAATTCCTTCCAATCTCGATCTCACAAATCACTTTCGTTTTGCACTTCCCTTCTACGATTCGATCGTTGCCGGTGATTTTTATCCCGGCTGGCTGGCCGAGTCGAACTCCGGTTATGGCGACCCGAGTTTCCGCTTCTATCCACCGGGGCTTTACTACCTCCTGGCAGCCTCACGACTTGTGATTGGCAACTGGTACGGCGCGACCATCGTTACGTTCGTCATACTCTCGATTGTCAGCGGACTGGGCATGTACTTCTGGGCCCGGTCGTTTATGACCCCAGCGACTGCAAGCTGGGCCGGTTTTTTCTACGCTCTTGCTCCTTACCACGTTACTCAACTCTACCAGGCCGCTATGCTCGCAGAGTGGGCCGCAAGCTCCGTATTGCCATTTGTTTTCGGATTTGTCGATCGAGTTTGCGAGCGAGGAAAGCCGAGAGACGTTGCGGGTCTCGCCTTC
>DATEWS010000072.1:0-9393 GCA_035257785.1 Pyrinomonadaceae bacterium | reverse complement strand
TCCGCTGCCGAGACCACAGAAGCACGAAACAAACATCGAAACTTTCCAGGGCCTCTTTGCTGACGAGCCGGCGGCGGATGATTTCGGTATTCTGTACTTTGATGAGGTCGGCCCAGGCATTGGCGCAGCATCTGATGCTTCATTTGCCGACATGCTTCGTCAACAGAAAAATGCTGTTGGGTACATCGTCGTCTACAGTGGTGAAGATCTCACTCCCGGCGCGTGGCGAAAGTTGGGCCAGAAAGAGATCGATAACTTCAAATCCGCATTCGACCTTGAGACGAGCCGGTTCAAGTTGATCTTCGGCGGCCAGGAAGAGAAGACTCACATCCAGTACTGGATCTTACCTAACAACGCGCCGCCGCCGGTGCCTGATGCCGGAAACGAGAAGCCTCTCGCAAAGACAGTGAAGGCCGGCGATTTCGACGTTTATGGTTTGGAAGGTGAGAGTACTCAGAACGGGCTCTTCACGCGTTTGTCGGACATACTGCTTTCAGACAAGACGGTGCGCGCGTTTCTCGTCGTGAGTTTGGAAGAATCGAAGCCTCCGCTGCGCGTATTTACAGAACCCGCTACATCGAACGCGGAACCAGTCGTCGAAGAACATAAGCCGGTTGACTTAACCAAGCTCGTCGAGAAGTGGCGACTTGAGTTGGCTACCACTCACAAGATCGGTCCGGATCGTCTCATCATCGTATATGACTCGTCGCCGGAGGTTATTGTTAGTCAACTGAGTCTGTGGATCGTTCCAAACGGCGCGCCGCTTCCCAATCCAAACGAAGACGCCACGGATGTTGAGCCGTGAAGCGCGTTGTTTTTGTGCTGGGTGATCTGGAACTCGGCGGTGCGGAACGCCAGGCGCTCATACTCGCAAGCTACTTAAAAAAAAGCGAACAGGCGGACGTTGAAGTTTGGGGATTCAATCGCGCTGGTCCAGTTGCTGACATCTGCGAACAACATGGCATCAAGTGGCGCGTCGTTCCCTGTGCGTTGCGAAAAGTCGCGCGACTCTTGCGCGAGGCCCAACCTGAGATTCTTCTTCCTTACACGTTAGTTCCGAACGTAGTTTGCGGTCTTGTGTGGCAGCGAACTGGCGCGCGGCTTTGCGTTTGGAACCAGCGTGACGAAGGCATATTTACTCTCGACGCGAAGTGGCAACAACGTGCCGCACAACAAACGCCGCAGTTCATCTCCAACTCGCACGCAGGCGCACAGTATCTGATTAAAAACCTGAATGTCGATCCCGCAAGGGTGCGCGTGATTCCAAACGGCATCGAAGTCGCACAGCCGCAGTCGGATCGTCGCGCGTGGCGCGAGCGCCTGGAGATCGACGCGACGAGTTTCGTCGCCTGCATGGTTGCGAACCTGCACGCTAATAAAGATCACGAGACACTTTTAAGAGCGTGGAGACGGGTGGTCCAGGCGAAGCGAGATGCGGTTCTTGTCTTAGCGGGTCGACATTACGGCGCGTACGAGTCGCTCGTTCAGTTGACTAATGAATTGGGAATAAGAGGCAACGTTCGCTTTGCGGGTCAGGTAAGTGACGTTGCGGGATTGTTGAGCGCCGTAGATCTCGGTGTGTTTAGTTCGCGTTCCGAAGGCTGTCCAAACGGTGTGCTCGAGTGCATGGCTGCGGCGCTCGCAGTAGTCGGAACAGACATCCCTGGCATCAGGGAAACTGGAATTCGACATTTAGCACCGCCCGGCAACGCCGAGAGGTTCGCGCACATGATTCTCGAACTCGCAAACGATCCCGCCTCGTGTGCGACAATCGGCGCCACGAATCGAAACAAAATCAAAGATCGATACAATGCGCAGCGTATGTGTGCAGACACATTGGCCCTGCTGAAACATGAACACTGACGAATCAATCCCGCGCTCAAAACTCATCGGCGCGTTCTTTTACCTGTTGATTTTCCCAGCCATACTCTTATTACTCGGCGGTGATTGGCGCTGGACTGAAGGTTGGATTTACTCGATCCTCTTCTACACCATGTGCAGTGCAAACCTCCTTTACCTGCACTTCAAGGATCCCGCATTACTGAAAGAGCGATTCGGTTCGCCTGTGCAAAAAGAGCAGAAGCCGTGGGACAAGGTGCTGCTGATGTTGTTCTTCATCGAGTTTCTTGTTTCGTTTGCGATCATGCCGCTCGACGCGCGGCGCTTTCATTGGAGTCCCGAGTTTCCTTTGTGGATCAAAATCGCCGGTGCGTTGTTGCTGACACTCGGTCTGGCTATGGTGTTCGAAGCGCTCCGGGAAAACACATTCGCAGCGCCAGTCGTAAAGATGCAGAAAGAACGCGGGCAGAAAGTGATCTCAACCGGAATGTACGGAGTCGTCCGGCATCCAATGTATGCGGGTGCGGTGTTGCTATTCATCTCCACGCCCTTGTTGCTCGGCTCTATCTACGGCCTCGCGCTCGGAGTGCTGTTAATCGTCACGATTGCAGCGCGCAGCGTCGGTGAAGAAGCGATGCTCAAGCAGGAGCTCGCGGGTTACAGCGACTACATGAACAGAGTAAAGTGGCGCATCATACCGTTTGTTTTTTAGGAGGCCCTTCATGTACGTCAAACAACGCCTGTTTGCTTTGCTGTTGATAGCGGTTTGCGCAGGCATGATCTATTACGGCTGGTATCTCCTGCGCACCGAAGGTCTTTACTACCTGAAAATGGCGACGTTCGCGCCGCTCGGAGTCGTGGGCGGGATCTTTCTGTTACTCTTTCCGGCCATGGGTGGCAAACCCAATTCGAAAAAGCAAAAAGTGACCGTGTTTGCCGTGTTTGCGATCGGGATATTAGCGGGCTTGCTCAACTGGTTCTTAATGGATCCCGGATTTTTTGGTTTTGAGACAAGATAATGGAACTGCTCTGGCACGAGTTGATGGGTGGTTTGCCTGATCGCAGGCAACTGGCGTTTGTGCTGATTCGCGTGATCGCCGCAACGTTGCTGGGTGCGATTGTGGGTTTGCAACGCGAGCGCGCGCACAAGCCTGCCGGGTTGCGCACGCACATGCTCGTTTGTCTCGGAACTGCGGTGGTTGTCCTGGCCGGTTCAGGCGCAGGCATGAGCACTGATGGTCTATCGCGAGTGATCCAGGGAATCGTAACGGGCATCGGATTTGTTGGAGCTGGTTCGATCCTGAAGTTGAGTCAGGAACGTGAGATTCAGGGATTGACGACTGCAGCGGGACTTTGGATGACTGCCGCAATTGGAGTCGCTTGCGGTGTCGGTGCGCTCGGCCTCGCCGTGATCGCCACTATACTGACCACCATGGTGCTGGCATTGGAAGGCGTTGAAGAATGGTGGCGCCACAGGGATCGTAAGAACCAGGGTTAACGCAACGTTTTAAGTTAAGGTGGCAACAAAAGAGCATGTGTCGAAATATTAAAACACTTCATAACTTCAAACCTCCCGCAACTGAGGAGGAGATTCTCGCGTCGTCAGTGCAATTTGTTCGCAAACTGAGTGGTTTCGCGAAGCCTTCCAAGGCTAACGAAGAGGCTTTCAATCGCGCTGTCGAGCAAGTGGCCCAGGCAGCGACTGAGTTGCTCGATTCACTCGTGACCACTGCGCCTCCGCGCGATCGTGAAGTGGAAGCAGCCAAAGCCCGCGCCCGCGCCGCAGAACGTTTTCAGACTGCGATGTGAGCACTACCGTAGTGCGGGTTCATGACAAGGTGATGAAACCCGATCTGTTTGTAGTCCCTCAATTCTTCGATCCGCGTCTACGCGAAACGATTCTCGCTGAGCTGAAAGCGAGTCAGGGAAGTCCGGCAACGATCTACGGCCGCACGACCACAGGGTGGCTCGACGAGCGTACACGAAGGACGTTTCGTCTCGACCCTGCAAAAGAAACCGTCAAACTCGTGATGGCGCGGCTGTGGGAGTGTAAGGACGCCGTCGAGAAACATTTTGGGGTGCCGCTCAAACAGTGTGAAGAACCGCAGTTTCTTCGTTACCGCGAGGGCGATTTCTTTGTCGCCCATCAGGACGGAAATACCGGGTTGCTTAACTTAGACGCCGAACAACGATTGATCTCGACGGTGATCTTTCTGAGTCGTGAAACTGAGGAAGCTGAAGACGACTCACACAGCGGTGGTTCGCTCGTCTTCAGCGATCTCGATGGCAAGTTTCATTTTCGGGGGGAGCCCGGCACGCTCGTCGCCTTTCGTTCAGAAACGACTCACGAAGTGACGCCCGTCGCGCACGGCGAACGCTACTCGATCGCGTCATGGTACAGGTGATGATTCGGCGCAACGCGCCAGCGCGAAATATACCAGCCAGGCGCCAGCGGTTCAGACGCCAAGACGCGACATATGAAAGCCGGGGGCAAGTGCGAAGCGAAGCGGAGCACGTCGCCCCTGGTTAGCACACCAAACAGAGCGTCAAGGCCTGAAAGGCCGAAATAGCATTTCGCTCTTTTCAGAGCTGGACGGCTTTTCAAATCTGTTACCCAGGGGCGACGTCCCGACAAGTCGCGACGTGTTCCTGGCTATCCTGTTCCGCGCCTTTGGCGCTGCGAGGGTCCATGCCCAGCATTCAAAGCAAAGCGATCAATGTGCTGCTTCACATCACGCGAATGAAGCGAACCGTCAATCGCATGCGGCAGCGCGTTGAAAGCGGCGAGCGGACCTACACTGAGCCGTCACCTCGCATGCATCGCGAACATCAGATCTCAAAACGAGAGATCAACGGGCATCTCGTTTGGACCATCGCCCCGCTCAAGAACGCCAGTGGAAAACATGTCATCTACCTGCACGGCGGCGCGTATGTTAACAGCTTCGCCTCGCAGCATTGGGACTTGATGTCGAAACTGGTCCACGCTGCGAACTGCACCATCACCGCTCCGAATTACCCGCACGCGCCCGAGCATTACGTGCACGACGTGTTTGCAGTGTTACTGCCGCTTTACAACGAGCTCGCTGCTGACGCAGGCAGTTCAAACATAACGATCATGGGCGATTCTTCAGGTGGCGGAATCGCTCTCGCGCTTGCGCAACGACTCCGCGACGATGGTCTCGATCAACCTGGTCGACTGATCCTGTTATCGCCGTGGCTGGACGCGACTCTCTCGAATCCGCAGATCGCTGAGCTGGATAAGATCGATCCATTTCTCGGAGTCGAAGGCTTGCGGTATGGCGGTGCGGCTTACGCGCGCGACGTTGATCCGAAGAGTTATCTCGTGAGTCCGATTTACGGCAGCGTAAAAGACCTCGCGCCGATTACGTTATTCATCGGCACGCGTGACATCCTGTTTCCTGACTGTCACAAGCTCAGAGATCAGGCAACAGACGAAGGTGTCGACATCGATTATCGTGAATACGATCGGATGGTCCATGATTGGATGCTTGGACCAATGCCCGAGGCGAGACATGCAATAGCTGAGATCATCGACTTGATTCAACGTGATGCGAGAATTTGATGAGCAATCGATTGTGAGTTTTGTGCCTTTTGTGATTAACAATCCAAGTGAAGGAGGCAAATCATGGCAAGGATCAACTGGGCTCGCCTTTTCATCGGCAGCTTCATTGCTGCGATCATCATGTTTGTCACTGATGGTTTCATTCATGAGACCATTCTCAAAGCCGATTGGCACGGCCTTTACACGGCATTGCACGCGACTGAACCCGAAGCACACGGAAGCAACATGGTCTACTTCGCGCTCTTCGAACTCGGTCGCGGTTTCACGGCGATGATGTTCTACGTCACGATGCGCGCGTTTTTCGGCGCTGGACCAAAGACTGCCGTCCTGGCCGGCATTGTCGGTTGGATTGCATTCTCACTCACTGGACCGGTGCAGTTCATTCCGTTGGGATTCTTTTCCAACGCACTGTGGCTGAAGGTGGCCGTCATTCATCTCATCGTTTCGATAATTGCAACAATTGCGGGCGCCGCGTTGTATAAAGACGCAGCAACCCCTGCAACGGCGTAGGAATCCGCGGAAGGACAAATTTCGTCATGAACTTGCAGCCAATTTTTTGGGGCGGGCTGATCGCTGGAACTCTCGACATCTGTGCGGCATTCCTGACTGCATGGTGGCGAGCTGGTGTTGGTCCAGGTGCGCTTTTGCGTTTCGTCGCGAGTGGACTACTCGGACCCGCCGCGGCTCAGGGCGGCGCTAAAGTCGCACTGCTTGGTCTGGCGCTACACTTTTTAATCGCAACGATATGGACGGTGGTGTTTTATCTTGCGAGTCGCAAGTGGCTTTTTCTGATTGAACGTCCGGTGATGTTTGGGCTGCTTTACGGCATTGCAGTCTACACGTTCATGAACTTCGTGGTGTTGCCGCTTTCACTCGTAGCGCACCGACCGAGAACTGCCGTGGGCACCACTATCGGACTGCTGACGATCATGTTTTGCATTGGACTGCCGATCGCGTTGATCGTGCGCCGCTTCTCGCGCTGAAGTTATCAGAATTTTTGTCGCGTGTGTGGTTTGAAATGAGCCGCAGATTACGCACGATAAAACGCGGATCAATCCGTGTTCATTTGCGTAAATCTGCGGTGGTAAGTCTTAAATCCTTCTACAACTGCCGTTGAGTTGTGCGCCTTCTTCGACCACCAGTGCGGGCGCGGCCACCTGCCCTTTGACGTTGGCCGTGCGTCCGAGTACGAGCTCCTTGCTGGCGCGAATGTCGCCTTCAACGGTTCCGTTTATCTTCGCGACCGCGACTTTAATGACAGCTTTTGTCACTTGCGCGCCAGTGCTGACGATCAGCGTTCCGTCCGATGAAGTAACATTGCCTGAGAAGTGCCCATCGATTCGTAGCATCGATTTGAAGCAGACTTCGCCCGTAAAATTCACCACGTCACCCACGAAACCGAGCCAATTGTCTTTGTTTACGTTAGATCGATTGCCGTTAACGAGTGTAGGCTGGCCGCGATCATCTCTGCTCGGAACTGCTTGAGTAGTCATTTCAAATTCCCGTTGATTAGATTTGGGTGGGTGGGAAGCCGCCGGGGTGCCGCCGCCGCTGCTGAAGAAAGAAGAAAAACTGAACAAACACACTATAACACTCCGCTGCGAGGCGGGAATGTTACGATTAGATTGCCGTTCAGAGACGAACAGATTCTAAGAAGGATTAAGAAATGAAACTCATAGCTGCCGTGATGCTGCTGCTGGCGAGTACGTCGCTAGCCTTCGCTCAGGGTCCGACGAAACATTCGATTAGCGAAGTGAAAGGCAAGACTGTTGCCGTCGCAGCGCCGAAACAATGTCTGCTCGCGTTTCGCGAGTTCTTCAACTACTTGCAGAAGAACGAGCCAGACATTGTCAAAGACGAGCGCGCGCAGAAGTTGTTTCTGAGTGATAACCTGCGCAAGGCATTCCAGCAAAAGATCGCCAGTTTTACGAACGGTTCGGACGATCCTGACTTCCCGGGAAATGGGACGTTCATTGGCTCGTGGGATTATCCGACAACTTATTCGATCGTCTCCTCGAGGCGTTACGATAATCGCGCGATCATCGACGTGCTTTACAAGTGGGGACCGAACACGAATTATCCCGGCGACGAACGCACGACGTCTTTCATTTACGTTTTCGAAGACCGCATGTGGAAACTCGACGACATCTACACGTTTCGCGGCGAGTTTTCGACGGCTGAAAGTCTGAATCAATACTTTGTGGACAAGCGATGAAATTCGATCTTCATACACATTTCTACACCGAGGCATTCTTTCAAACAATTCGAGATCTCCCATCCGAGTTTTCTTTCGGGACCAGTTCCAGCGGGCAAACGATCATCACTTATCGCGGCGCGCGCTTCTTTGGCGTCACCCCGGCGATGACTGACGTCTCGAAAAGACTCGAAGACATGGATCGAGTTGGTATAAACGTCGAAGTAGTCTCGCTGTCGACACCAAACGTCTTCTTTACTGACGCTGAGCATCAACCCTCAGTCGCAAGAATGATCAACGATTCGTACGCCGAGCTCATCGCGCAACATCCGACACGATTCAAAGGCTTTGCTTCGATTCCGATGGACGCGCCGGACGCAGCGCTCGCGGAGCTCCATCGCGCGATCGATGAGTTGAAACTAAACGGCGTGATATTGCTGAGTAACATCGGCGGACGGGCGTTGACGTCGCCCGAGTATCGACCGTTTTTTGAAGAAGCGAACCGGATGAAGTTGTGCATCTTTCTTCATCCGATGATCCCAGCCAACTCGGACGCGTTTCGTGAGTATGTGCTTGGTCCAATCGTTGGATTTCCGTTTGACACGACGCTCGCGGTCGCGCGCATGTGTTACGACGGCATGTTTGCGGAGCTGCCGGACATTCGCTGGATCATCGGTCATCTCGGTGGAGCTGTGCCTTACCTGATGGAGCGGATGGACAACGGCTTTCGTGATTTTGCGGACTGTCGAGTGAAGATCGATCAGTTACCGAGTGTTTATCTGAAGCGACTCTATTACGACACGGTATCGTTCAGCCCGCATACGTTGAAGATGGTGCGCGAAATGGTGGGCGCGGATCACATGGTGATGGGCAGCGACTACCCACACCTGCTCGGTTCGATCGATCGCGCCGTTACTTCGGTCGAGGCGATGGAAATCTCGGATGAGGAAAAGCAGCAGATCTTTTCAGGAACAGCGCTCAGTGTGCTGAATAATATTTAACCGCGGATGAGACGGATTTGATCCGGATTTCTTCCGTGTAATCCGCGGCTAAAATATTCTACCGCACCACGAAATCCGCGAGCTGCGTTGCGCTGGTCCCGGCAACACCGTCCGTTACGATCACCTTCAGGTCGTACTTGCCGGGCGTGAGCGTCTTTAACGCCAACTCCTCGCCAAACGGAATCCGCTCCGCATCCTGTCCGGCACTATTCACTCGACGCTGCGGCGAACTCAGCACGGGTTGTCCATCGCGCAGCACCTGCGTTTGCACCGTCAACTGCGGATTGCCGGCCGCATCGCGTTTCGCGTTATAGACAAACACCCAGTAACCTAGCTGCGACATACGCGGAAAGCTATGGTCCACACTCAACTGTACGTGCGGCGTCCCCTCTTTACTTTTATCTTCGAGAACTTGTCCGCCGAGCAGCACGCTGCTAAGTGTCAACTTACTCTTCGTCAGATCCGGGATCGCGATCCACTGAATGGCACTACCAACACGACCCGAGCGATCGTCACGCGCAGCCACGCGGACCTGGTAGATACCGGGTGTCAGCGGCGTGTGATGATTGTAAAAGATCGCATCCGAGCCGCCGGACTTCGGTGGATCGATGTTCAACTGGTTCTTAAAACTTCCGGCGATCTTGCCTTTATCGTTGAGGACAACACCGGCCAGTTTGATCGTCGCCGGTTGTTTGCCGTCGTCGCCGTAACTTACGCCCGCGCCGGAAATCTCGATCGATGAAGTCACCACGAGTCCATTGGCCGGCGTGTTGAGA
>DATEWS010000071.1:0-2888 GCA_035257785.1 Pyrinomonadaceae bacterium | reverse complement strand
GCCAGGAGGAAGCCGTAGACATTCGACGGTTGCCTGATTTCAAAGCAGAAGATCCTCATTCAAGAACAGGCAAATTAGTAGCTACCGACCACAGGGTTAATAGGTAATAGTAGTCACATTTCCAGATTTTATCTCAGGCGTTCCCAATCTGTTCTCTAGAGACTTCAATACGGCGTTGATCTTCAAGAATACAGAACAAGCGGAAGCCTTTATCGCAGAGTTTGCCGACGAGCTACACAATCCGCACATTCTGGTTAATTCTTAACGCGGACACGCTGATTATTTGTCTCAATAGTACGCCGCCAGTATGCGCCGGTCATTCGCACATCTCAACCTTTTCACCGAAATTGGATCACCATGGAACCCTTGCAACCTCGGCCGAACATCTTGCAAAGAAGAAGCTCTGCGAATCCGGCTCAGCGGTTTAATAAGGTTTACTCGGAATCTGGGTTTGTGAAGTGTCGCGACGGTACTAATCGCGGCTGATCATTGGTTTGCGTGAAGATCCCCACCGAGATTCTTTTCTTAAAGCGGCATCCCGAGAGACTCCGTGATCCTTGCCACAGCACAGCGGTAACAGACCGTACCTGCACTGGGAAAAATGTTTTCATCGAACTCTCGTCCTGCCTCCTTGATGGCTTGCCTGATCAGTTTGTTCGCCTTGCTTTTTGCCTGTCGCGCCGCTATCGTACTGACGCGATTAAAGTACCGACATAGATTTAAGGCGCAAGAATCGAGCCGGGGTGCGGGCTGGCTTATTGTCGAGGCAATGACAATAACTCAGCCCGCGTTTTTTATGAACCCACAGGAAGCCAAGCACACCGTACCGCAAGTTATTTGTGAGGGGGATCTTCGTGCGGATTTACAGGCAAATCGGAAAGCGCCAATACCGAGGATTACGATGACGGAACCTCAAGACCCGCCGCTTAGAAACGCGCCGAAGAACACAAGAGAATCCCACGTTGCGTTGCCCACATTCATCGAAATAGTTTGATAGATTTCCTTTCACTTTCTGATCAATCACATACACGCGGAAAGTCTTGAGATTTGGCTGGATCTAAGATAGTGAACCAATGCTGACGTCTTGAAATATTCAAGGTACATGCGTGAGTAGCTCACACATTTCGGTATGCCATCAGCCTTCCGCCCGAATCGAGCGTTTACTTGTACTCCTTCAAAAAATGGAACCATTACAGAGCGCGAAACAACGCAGCCCGACTTGCCGGCTTTAGAGTATTGGGCCACCGGATTAGAGCCGTTGTACTTGGCAGGCGCATTCGAACGCGCACTTTGAGCGACTACGCAAGCGGCTACGACCTTTCGTTCTGATAAAATCGGTCGTTTAGTCTTGCCTGGTTTCCCTTCGCGGCTCAGGATGCTTGTCGGGTTTGAACTGAATCTTTTCCAATAACTGAAAGGCGAGATCCTTCTCATTCTGGTCCGTCAGATGGCCGTGTTGCGCCAGGGCCATTTCGACATCGCCCAGGTCAAGGTAGACCAGGCCCAAACAATAGTGCGCCCGCGCAGTATGAGAGTCTATGTCGAGTGCTTGCCTGAAAGCCTTTATCGCTTCTGCATAACTTCCTATGTTGAAGTAGACGATCCCAAGATCGGTGCGCAATTCCGCATCTTGAGGCGCCAGCATTATGGCTTTTGTATACACTTTCAAGGCATTAACAAACTGGCCGAGTTCATCGTAAGCGGCACCAAGGCTCTTATATGCAGGAACAAAGTCCGGACGTATGTCGAGCGCTGCACAATAAGCTTTGATCGCTTTCGGAAGTTGGCCCATTCTCTGGTAGGCAAGGCCTAATTCCAAGCGAGCCTCCGCGTGGTTTGGATCTATTCGCGTGGCGAGTCGCAATTCCATGACTGCCCTTGGATAGACGCCTATCGCTGCGAGGCGTACGCCTTCCTCAACATGCGTTTGCGCTTCGATTTGCGATTCTGAATTGGGTCGCTTCACCCTGGTAAACAAAGTTCCTATCATCGTAGCCTCTGAGTGTTTTGATATCAGAACTCACTTACAGAAAGCACCGGCACTCCTCCGAGTCGTAACGCCATCTTGATCTTATTCCGATCTAACTGGAGCCATGAGGTGCCGCTACCCGAGGACGTAAACGTTGGCGCTAAGAAATCTCCGGTGGCGTCAAACTTCGCTACTACGAAGGCACCGAGCGATGTGCCGTTACCACCACCGCTTCGATCGAGCACACCACCGCCAAGTACGAGTACCAGGCCATCAAACGTCTGACTGCCATTCATGGACAGAGTTCCAGTAACAACCAGCAGCCCCTTCCCTCCGGAACTGGGGAGAGAAACATCTCCATCTACAAAGGTAAAGAGGCCATCAGTAGTACCAGCTCCGAAATCGGTCGGAGCAGCATCGCCCGCCGCAGTATTAAAGTAGCGGTCACAACTCGAACTCATTCCGCTCCCACATCCGGAAAACTGCTGCTGCGCGGCGGTTCTAAGTCGATCAACAAATGCTCGCGCACCAAACACAGGATCTGACGTTGTTTGAAGCCACTTTGGAAGCACCGCTACACCGCTCGGCATGGTCACCTGCTGCAATTTCGGGATCAGACCGGTCGAATCACCGTCCAAGGCGTTCGGATTATTACTTTTCAGCGTGGATAGATTGTTGTAATCGGGCGTGGTTGTAACCAGGAAAGCCGGCAGGGGCTGGCCACGCGAATTGTCGTTACCAGAGTAGACATAGTTTGCGCTGTTACCGATCGAGATTGTCGATGCGGCGGTAGAATCATTGCCGGCCCCACGAACTACAAAGGTTGCGGGGGGATCGTAATCAATACCGAAGCGACTCACCATCATTTGCAAATTCTTGGAAGCCCCATGTGGGCCATAGCCAATAACCTTTACGACCA
>DATEWS010000070.1:0-6102 GCA_035257785.1 Pyrinomonadaceae bacterium | reverse complement strand
CGTAGTCTTACCGTTTTGGAAGTCAGACGCTGCCCCACAGCGAACGGTAACAGGATCCCCACAAGGATCTGCCGGCCGCGCCCTGCAAAACTTTGACATTCGCCTGGCTGACCGTGGCGAGTTCAATGACATCGACCTTAGCTCAACCTCCGGGAAGCAAGCTGCGATGCAAAATGCTCGCACTCGCTCTCGAGCCTCCGCAGTTGAGCAATTCCGTTCGTCACATGTACCGGAGAAGGCTGCAAATCTTCGCGCAGTAATTAACGAAGCAGGCGCGATGAAGAACTTCTTCATCGATGGCGGCACTCTTTCAGACCCACAATCAGATACCGCCGATAACATCGCCCGCGGTTTTCTTGCGCGCAATGGTTCACTCTTCGCACTTTCCGGTGCCGGTGTGGCAGAGTTGAAACTTGAAAACGAAGATAACGATCGCGGCGCTACTTTCCTCAACTACACGCAGACCGTCGACGGTCTGAAAGTATTTGAAGGACAGGTTCAAGTGGTCGTTAGTAAGAACGGTGAAGTGCTCAACGTACGCGAAGGATTTTTGGCCGATGGCCCACCACGTAGAGGTAATGGCGCGATGAGCGAAGCGAAAGCGATCGCGAAAGCGTTTGAACATGCGGGCAGAAATGTCTTTGCATCTTTTGTCGAGAATTATGCCCGACAGTCACCGGCGGAGATGTCGCGCTTCGCCAACCCGATCGATCTCAATTTCGAGGAAGTACTCTCAGAACAGAACGTCGTGAGAGTCGGCGGTGAGAGTCGTTTGGCCTGGCACATCTATGCGGAAGTCGGCCCGGAAGAGTGGTATGAAATTCTACTCGACGCTTACACGGGCGAGCTTCTGCTTCGTCACAACCTTTATGTGTTTGAAGCGCAAGGCACGGTTTACACCGAAGCACCTGACAAAGGCGCGCGGCAACTCGTTTCATTCGTCGGCGATACCACCATCAATACCGCGGCAGGCTGGATGGGAACTTCGACCGTAACGACGGGCAATAACGTCGAAGCTTATCTCGACACCAACGCCGACAATGTGCCGGACAACAACAACGGTTCGGGTCTGTCAGTGGGCCATGCTTCATCGGCCACGCAGGACTTCACGTTTCCGTTCTCGACGACTGTCGACCCGCGAACACAGCAGGCGGCAGTTGTAACCAATCTTTTCTACTACAACAACATCATGCACGACTTCTCCTACCGCCTTGGTTTTACGGAGACAGCGCGCAACTTCCAGACTAACAACTTCGGTCGTGGCGGCACCGGAAACGACTCTGTGCGCGCTGAGGCGCAGGATGGATCGGGAACAAACAACGCAAACTTCGCGACACCGCCAGACGGTTCGCGTCCGCGCATGCAACAGTTTCTGTTCACCGCACCCACTCCTGATCGCGATAGTTCGGTTGATGGCGATGTTGTGTTCCATGAATACGGACACGGCATTTCCAACCGTTTGATCGGCAACGGCAGTACGGCTTTGAGTGGCACACAGTCGGGCGCGATGGGTGAAGGCTGGTCTGACTACTGGGCCATCACCATCAACAACGACGGCGCTGTTGGCGAGTACGTCACTAATAATCCAAACGGCATTCGGCGTGCTGCTTATACAGTTCCCGCGAATCCCGTACACGACTCTTACGCTGACGTCGGCGCCGGAGGCTTCGAGGTTCATAGAGACGGTGAAGTTTGGGCCGCAACTCTTTGGGATCTGCGAACGCAGCTTGGCGCCGCGACAAGTGATCTTCTTGTACTCAACGGGATGAAGTTCACACCCACTCGTCCATCATTCCTGAACGCACGCGACGGCATTCTTCAGGCCGATCAAAACATGAATGGCGGAGCAAATCGCTGCACGATCTGGACAGTCTTTGCACGTCACGGCATGGGTGTGTCGGCAGTGGGTAACGATGGCACAACGCACGTTGCCGCAACCGACGTACCTGCTGATTGCGGAGGCACTTGTTCCTTCTCAATCAATCCAACCAGCGCGAGCTTTGCGGCGGCCGGTGGGACAGCGAGCGTCTCGGTGACTACGTCAGCGGGTTGCAATTGGACCGCTGCGAGCAACAGCTCGTTCATCACGATCACCTCCGGGGCCAGCGGTTCCGGTAGTGGCACAGTGAGCTACTCTGTTGCCGCCAATACCTCCACGCTTTCGAGAAACGGTTCATTGACGATTGCGGGTTTGACGCACAGCGTGTCACAGGCCGGCACTGGAGGCGGGTGTACAAACGCGATCGTTAACCCGGGATTCGAAACCGGCACGACGCCATGGACCATCAGTGGCCAGGTAACCCGCAGCACTGGATCGTTCCCGCACAGCGGAACTGCCTACATGATCCTTAACGGAGTGAATAGTACGAGTGGGACTCTGTTCCAGACGGTAACTATTCCGAGTAATGGCTGTTCGAATCTGTCGTTCTGGCTAAATATTACGACCAGCGAGGCAGCGGGCGCATCAGTTTTCGATCGTCTCTTCATTGAAATACGAAGTACGACGGGGACGTTGCTCGCAACGCTGGCGACGTTTAGTAATCAGAATAGCGGCACGGCCGGAGTGTACGTCCTGAGAGGACCATTCAATCTCAGTTCGTTCGCCGGACAGACAGTGCGGATTCAATTCCGCGGCACGAACGACATCACGTTGCCAACGAATTTCAGAGTTGACGACGTGTCACTCCAGTAACGCGTTTTAAATCGAACGCAAAACGAGAGCGGAGGCGTTCCACGCCTCCGTTCTCTTTTATGACGCGCAGCACGATCTCGGAATCTAAAATCTCCGCGACGTGGATCTCTATTCGTTTGTGACTTTTGTGACTTTTTGTGGCTAAATTCGCCTATGTCCCGAACGACAATTGCAACTGCGGTGATGGCACTGATGTTAACGACAAACATCCACCCCCAGGTCCAGATCAAACCGGGTCGATCCGTTGTGCGCAGCGAGCATGCAATGGTTGCCAGCAGCCAACCGCTCGCCTCGGAAGTCGGGCTTGAGGTTCTCAAGCGCGGCGGTAATGCAGTCGATGCGGCGATCGCGATGGCGGCCATGCTCAACGTAACGGAACCGATGATGACGGGCATCGGCGGCGACGCTTTCATGCTCGTTTACTGGTCCAGGACAAAGGAGCTCAAAGGGCTGAATGCCAGCGGGCGAGCACCACGCGCTTTGACTCCTGATTACTTTGCTAAGAAGAACACTACCAGGATGCCGGAGTTCGGCATGGAAAGCATCACTGTCCCTGGTGCGTTTGATGGCTGGGTAACATTACTGGAAAAGTACGGGACTATGAAGCTCGCAGATCTGCTAAGTCCTGCGATTGAGTGTGCTGAGAACGGGTTTCCAGTTATGGAGAAGACTGCTGAAGACTGGAACGCCGAAGTCGCAAAGTTGAAGAAGAATCCAGCGGCAGCCGCTAACTACCTGATCGATGGGAGAGCGCCACGACCCGGCGAGATCTTCCGGCAACCTAACCTCGCTCGCACCCTGCGGACGCTCGCACTCGGCGGTCGCGACGCTTTCTATAAAGGTGAAATAGCAAAAGCAATCGCTGACTACTGCGAGAGGAACGGCGTTTTCATTTCACTCGCCGATCTCGCAGCGCAGAAATCAGAGTGGGTAGACCCAATCTCGACCAACTATCGCGGTTACACGGTCTATGAAATCCCACCGAACTCACAAGGGTTGACTGCCTTACTCACGCTTAACATCCTCGAAGGCTTCGATCTTGCAGCGTTGAGTAACCAACCTGCTCGCTACTATCACACGCTGATTGAAGCTACCAAACTTGCCTTTGCCGATCGCAATCGCTACATCGCCGATCCGGCTTTCTCCAAAGTGCCTGTAGCCGAGTTGCTGTCGAAAGACTACGCGGCCAAACGACGGGCCCTCATCAATCCGAACAAAGCGCTTAATTCACCACTGCCCGGCGAGATCAACGTTGGCAGCGACACTACCTACTTCACAATCGTCGACAAAGACGGTAACGCCGTGTCGTTCATCAACAGTCTTTTCGACTCGTTCGGATCAGGCATTGTTGCCGGTGATACTGGAATCGTACTTCAGAATCGCGGCAGTCAGTTTTCACTGGATCGCGCCCACCCCAACCATCTCGAGCCAGGCAAGCGTCCTTTTCACACGATCATTCCGGCGATGGTTTTTAAAGACAATCAGTTGTTCATGTCGTTCGGCGTAATGGGTGGCGGCATTCAGCCGCAAGGACACGTTCAGGTGTTGGTCAACATCATCGATCTCGGCATGGGGTTGCAGCAGGCGATTGATGCGCCGCGCTATCGTTACATGAGCGGAAAGGACGTCTTGTTCGAGGATGAACTTGGACCAACGGTGATTAGCCGGCTGATGGCGATGGGCCACGTGCGCGCTGCGCCTCCTGGCGTACTCAGATCATCGATGGGAGGCGGCCAGGCGATCATGATTGACCCGGTGAACAAAACTCTGATGGGCGCATCCGATTCACGCAAGGATGGAATGGCTCTCGGTTATTAATGAGGATCAAATTCTCGCTCTTTGCTCTTTTCTATAACGCGCTGGTGCGCGAAAGCAAATCGAAGAGATGTCGGGAGTTTTCTCCTGAAAGTCCGAAATCATTCCTGGACACAGTCAGTACAGGGAGCGATAGCGACCTGGTCAACGATAGGAACCAAGAACCGTTAGAATATCGCATGCTGATCATTGACCAGGTCGCTATCGCTCCCTGTACAAGCCCGACATCCCGACTTTGAAGCAAAGCGCTGGTCCAACTGCTAACGTAATTTCCTTGCAACACATCATCAAACAGTGTATTAGAGCATCCGTTCTTAGCAGCATTCACTTCCCGCGGAAATTCTGTTCATTTAGACCACGTTCTGGCCCGCTTTTACTTTCAGGAGTAAATCATGAAAAGAAAAATCACCTGGTCCATCTTGAGTCTCGTCGTTTTATTTGGCGCCTTTCTGGGCTTCACGCAACGCGCAGCTTCACATTCATCAGCTCCGCGACCGCTGTTTACGACCACGTTCGACGTCGACCGCACTGATGACACAGCGGGCGCGAGCGCGTGTACAGTGGCGCCCAACGATTGCAGCTTACGCGGCGCCATCATCGCGGCAAACGCAGACCCGAACGCGGACCCGGTGGTTATCAACCTGCAACCCGCAACTACCTACAACCTGACGTTGACGAATGCCAACCAGGAGAATGCCGCCGCAACAGGTGATCTCGACGTAACAACCACCCTCCACTCTGTGACGATCACCGGTGGCGGCTCGTCAGGACCAAACGCAACCAACATCGATGCGAGCAGTCTTAATACCGGAAGCGTTCGCGATCGTGTGTTCCACATCACCGCCTCGAACGTGACCGCTGTCTTTCAAGATCTTGTAATTCAGAACGGCAAAGCTGCCGACGACGGCACGAACGGCGTCAGCACCGACCCCGCGGCTCAAAACACGAATCGCGCCGGCGGAGGCATTCTTAACAACGGCGGCGCTGTCACACTTACCAACGTCAAAATCGAATCGTGCCAGGCGTTAGGCAAAGGCGACAGCGTTGTGAACCAACACACCACGCTCGAAGCACGCGGGGGCGCTCTTGCGAGTCTCGGAACGACAGGTAACGTCATCGTTGCGAGTAGCCGGTTCACAGGCAATTCAGCCAGTGGCGGCAACGGCGGCAATTTCAATAACGGTGACGCGTCCGCCGCTAAAGGCGGGTCGATCTATTTCGAAGGTGGCACGCTGAACATCAACTTGTCGCGAATCGACAACAGCAACGCGATTGGCGGCAACGGCGGCAATCAGGATCAAAACGGTCAGACAAACGGTGGCGCGGGTGGAACCGCACAGGGTGGCGGTGCGTGGGTCGGCGGTGGAACCGTCACGATTAATAACAGTACGTTTGACACTACTGCTGCACACGGTGGGAACGCCGGCAATGGTGGCAACAGCGGGAACGTGGGTGGCGGCGCCGATGGTGGTGGTCTATATAGCCTTGCCGGCACGACTGTTACTAACTCCACGTTTCATCTCGCTACCGCGACCGGCGGCAATGGCGGCAATGCGTTCGGCACGACTTGTCTTGGTGCACACAACGCCGGTGAC
>DATEWS010000069.1:0-5892 GCA_035257785.1 Pyrinomonadaceae bacterium | reverse complement strand
GCTTTAACTTGAACTCGCCTGCGCGACGTGAAGATCTTCCTGTCTCTGCCGCTGCTCGGCCGGGTAAATGAACTCTCTTCCGTTCATGATTCCATCACAGATTACGTCCAGCCCGAGATCGCGACCCGGCAGAAGTTGTTCAATGGTTTCAAGTTCGAGTCGGAACGGAGCCCCTACTTTGCTTTCCTTCATGAACGACAAAGGAATCATGCGACGGAAGAAGAAATGATAAGCATACTTGCGCGCCCGCTCAGTTACGCGTTCGTCCAGACGCTGGCGCTGTGGTAACTCATCGAGCATTTCAAAGTATTGTGCCGGCGTCGTGACGTCTCTCGTGATGCCCTTATTACGTATCCACGCTTCGCCCGCCACAATCGTCGGAATTCCCATACTCGTCAGTTCAACTCCCGTTTTGGTGCCGTAAATGATCACAGTGTCACACTGGCTCATCGCGGCATAAGTACTAACCTGACTTTCGGGAGGTATGACAATAATGTTTTTCGGAAGATTCGGAAAGACCCGCTGAATCTCGGCCACGAGCGGTTGTCGCGACGGCAGCGTCCCTCTGATCTCTGCCGGGTGAACGCGAATCAACAACTGCAACTCAGGCCGCGAAATAAAATATCGAATCGTTTGAATCACCCATTCGAGCATGTTCGGGAAAGCATTCGCGCGATAATGCAACTGCGCATCCCACATGACGTTGGTTAGCATGCCGATACACGGTCGATTGAAATCAACTCCGAGCTCAGCAGCGATGCTCGCAAGATCCTCTTCCGGTTTTTCGTGAAACCAAATCCAATCCTTAGTTCCATGCCATCGACTCTTGAGGTAGTCCATTACCTCGTCTTCCATTTGCGTGTCCCAACTCAAGTGTTCCCAGTTTGCGGTGGGCTCTTGTAGTAAGGTGTGGTGATAGGTGTCGTGGTGACTGAAGATAAAGCACTGCTTGCGATACGCCGGGTTCCAATTGATCACACGAACATCCTTGGCCCTCGCGACTTCGCCAATCAATCCCTGGGGCACATAAATACCGTGATGAAAACAGGCGCCGGCAAATTCGTAAGAGTCGAGCAGGTGGCGCGTGACTTGAGTCGTGATCAGAGACGCTTCGAAGTAGCGTCGCAAGATGGGTTCAGCATCTGGTTCGGCGCTCAGGTTTCCACTCGCGAAGAAGCGCAGTGCGCCGGCTAACGCATGCTCGCCAACTGCCAGCCCGTCGAGTTGATACGACTCGATCTCACTGATAGGAATTTCCGCTGCTGATGAATGCGCCGACCGGCGATCATCTGCGGAGATGAAGTCGCTATAACGATGCACCGGTAAGCCGAGCGATCTGTACATCTCGTAGCCCGGTCCGAAGCAGTTTGCGCACAGGTGTTGTTGTGGACCATGCGCGGCGAACTCCGATTGACTCGGAAGAAAGTGCAGCATCGCCTGGATACAAGCGGGCAGCAGTTCATCGCACAGCAGGATGTGAACTTTCGCACCGCGCAAAGTCAACGCGACGGCAAGCATACTCTCGACGATAGCTCCCGGAACGAACCCGCCGGCGCTTGTTCCTATCAGGATTCGTGGACCGTTGTCGCTACTCGACACAGCCCTGGTCCATAGTCCCGCTTCACTATGAAGAAGCTTTTTCCAATTGGGATAAGGACTTTCCGGAGGCGGCAGTGGTCGCAGTCTACGCCAGACTCTTCGTGGCAGTGATCGCATATATGAAGCTTCAAAATCCCTTTATTTTTGCAGAATGCGTTCGGCGAGGGCGGCGCCGTTAAGACCGTGAGCGCTGAGCGCCTCGGCCGGCGTACCGCATGCCGGGAAACCTTCAACGCCAAAGATCTGAAACGGTATCTGTTCGAAAATCCGCTTGCGTTTCATTGTCCTCAGGATACTGTCACCCAAACCACCAACAGGCGCGTGATCTTCCAGTACATACACCGCTCGACACTCGCCAACAACATCAGTTAGCCAATCCGCGTCGACTCGGTTGAGCCAGGGCATGTTGACTACCTTTAACTGAAAACCTCTATCACGAAGTTGCTCGGCTGCAACAAGCGCTTCGTTCATCATCACTGGTCCATACGCAAACAGAATCGCATCACTGCCTTCAACAAGCGTTACGCCGCGGCCCTTAGTAAGACGATAATCGGGCGGCAATTGAACGACGCGCGGTGATGGTCCAATGTTGAGTCGCAGCACACAATTTTCTGATGACTCGTTGACGACGTATTCGACCGCCATGCGAGTTTCGACTGCATTACACGGCTGCACGATCTCGAAATTAGGGAGTGCGCCAAATAGCGATATGTCGCGAATGCTTTGATGTGACTGACCCGGCCCCGCAGGTATTAACCCCGCATAGTGATTAACGTAAATAATCCTGGTTAACTCGCAGGCGTTGTTGTAAATCTGTTCGTTGGAACGCGCCGATAGAAACGAAGCGAAAGTGTTTACAACGGGCAGCAACCCCGCGAGCGCCAAACCTCCGGCCATCGAGACCATGTCCTGTTCGGCGATGCCGTTTTCGATGAAGCGATCCGGATATTGGGCCTTGAATTTCTTTAGACGACAGTCAGCGGTTAGATCCGCATCAAGGACGATGAGATTGTTGCAGTTGGCACCAACATCGGCGATCGCTTCGCCGTACGCGTCGCACACGTATTCACTCGAAACATTACTACTCGTGGAAGCGTCTAACGGATAATCTTCGAGCGTTAACGGTGCTAACTTTAGTTCGCGCAATCTGCCGTTGATACGTTGCGTTAACTCTTCATACGCGGCGACAAACGATTCATCATCCGGCGCGCCGGCATGCCAACGATAAAAACCGCCGCCGGCTTTTAGCGCAGCCGGATGTTCCATGAACGAAACTCCACGACCCTTGATCGTATCGGCGATCAACAGCTTAGGCTGGTCGTGAATGCTTCGGAACTCGTCAAAGATCATTGACAGTTGTTGAAAGTCGTGACCATTACAACGCGCAACATGCCAGCCAAACGCTCTGAACTTGCTTTCGAGATCACCGAGGTCACCGATTTCGCTGACCATTTGATCTGACTGCAACTTGTTGTGATCGACGATTACCGTGAGGTTCGTGAGTTCCTGGTTGACCGCGCTTTGCAGCGACTCGTAAATCTGTCCTTCCTGCAACTCGCCATCACCAGTCATCACGAAAACGCGCCCGCCCCAGCCACGCATTCGCTTCGCAAAAGCAAAGCCCTTGCCCTTCGAAATGCCCATGCCGAGTGAACCGGTGTTGGCTTCCATGCCGGGCGTGCCGACGTCCGGATGGCCGTAAGTTCCGCCGAGTCTTCTGAGCCTGACGAACTTCTCTTTGGGCAGAATACCGAGCGAAAAGAGCACCGAGTATTGACCCGGAACATCGTGGCCTTTTGAAGAAAAATAAACGTCGCGATTGGGGTCGTCGACGCCAACCGTAGCCGTATTCATCTCCCCGTAATACAGGAGCGTAACGATATCGAGTGAACTGAAGCTGGAGCCGAGGTGACCTGAGCCGGCGCGTTTGACGGAGGCCAGCGTGTTGGCGCGACACATGTCGGCCAGCAGTTCCAGTTGAACATCTCTGGTTATGTCTGCGGAGCGAATGCGCTGAAACTCATCCAGCGGTATTAGTGAAATGTGTACCATGAAGACTAAGCAGAATACCGTGACCGGGAAACGTGAGGCAACTGGGCCTTTCCGGTCTGGATTAGCTCGTGTGCAAGTCGCAAATCGTTCGGGTGATTGACATCAAATCCTTCGTAATTCTCAGTAAAAAACGGCGTCAGCACAGTTCCCGAAATCGTGCGTCCTGCGAAAACTACTCTCGACCAGGCGATTTCGAGACTCGCGTTTTGCACGTAAACCTCCGGCAACGATTGATACTGCATGCTGTGCCACGGCAACTCCGCCGGACTCAGAGGTAACAGCGGCAACATCCGATTGTTTCGCACCACCCACATCTTCCCGGGATGCTGCTTGCATTTCTCCACTGCACGCAGTGAGTCAACACCTTCTTCATTCAAGAACTGTTTCCACGCGCGTTGAATCGTCGCCGCCTGCCTGAACGGACTCGTCGGTCGCAGGATACTAAAGCAATCAAACTCGCGATTTTGATCGCGAAACTTCTTCAACGTGAACTCAACCCATTCAATGTCCGGTGAAAGATCGCCGGACATTTCAGCCGGACGAAGAAACGGAACCTCGGCGCCATAGTGCTTCGCGATGTCCGCATACTTTTCGGAGTCGGTTGAAACAACAACACTGTCGAATACCCCGCTCTCCAACGCGGCCGCGATCGTGTAAGCAATTACCGGGTGATCGCCGAGCAAGAGCACGTTCTTGTCCGGCACGCGCTTGGAACCCGCACGCGCCGGGATCAGCGCTATTACACTTGGAACTTTCATACCTGGCTGGGATCGATACTGATGTAAACGTCTTTCAAGTTCGAATAGATATCAAGCGCTTCGGTGCCTGGCTCACGTGAACCATTTCCCGATTGCTTCACGCCGCCAAACGGCATATGCGGCTCGCTGCCGAAAGTGCCGGCATTAACGACCGCAACTCCACTCTGAACTTTTTGCGTAAACTCGATCGCGCGGTGCACGTTGCGTGTATGGATGCACGCCGTCAGACCGTAGGCAGAGTCGTTTGCCAGTGCGAGCGCCTCTGCAAAATCCCTGACGCGATAAAGCGCGGCGATTGGACCAAACAGTTCCTTCACTGAAATCTCAGCATTCCGATCGGCGTTTTCAACTAACGTAGGCGCCAGGTAGTAACCGTCGCGGTGTTCGTTGTCAGTCAGCCTGTAACCGCCCGTCAGGATCGTTGCACCAGCCTGCCGCGCTCGCTCGATTGCGTCCAACATGTTTCGCAGTTGCCGCTCGTTTATGACTGGTCCAAAGTCGGCGTCGTCACTCGTGCCAAGACGCAGCTTCTCACATGCTTCGTTCAGCAGCTGGCGAAATCGATCGTAGACCTGATCGAAAATAATGATCCGGCTGCCGGAAGCGCAGCGTTGTCCGGCGTTACTGAACGCAGATAGCAAAACCCACTTCACTGCGTTGTTAAGATCAGCATCATCGCAAACAACTAGTGCGTTCTTTCCGCCGAGCTCCAACGAAATCTTTGCCAGACGACCACCAGCTTCGACAGCGATCCGGCGTCCGACACCCGTTGAGCCCGTAAAGCTAATGACACTCACGTCATGATGTTGGACCAGGGGTGCTCCTGCTTCTTCGCCGTAACCATTTATTACATTCAGGACACCGGCGGGCAGCCCGGCGTCGTGCGCGATTTTGCTGAAGATCCAGGCAGTGGCGGGTGTATCTTCAGCCGCTTTCAGCACCACTCCGTTGCCGCAGATTAAGGCGGGAAAAACTTTCCACGCGACGTTCGCGATCGGAGTGTTCGCGGCAATGATCAATCCCGCGACGCCCATCGGCTCACGGATCGTCATCGCGTGTTTGTTCGGCACGGCTGAAGTTGTTGTGCGACCGTAGAGTCGCTGGCCCTCGCCTGCCATGAACACGCCCTGACTCACTGCCGCGTCCGTCTCGCCGAGTGCATCTTTGTACGACTTGCCCGTTTCTGCCGCGACAACTCGAGCCACGTCTTTGCGATGAGCTTTCAAAGACATAGCGATTTCCAGCAGCAGTTCGCCACGTTTGACGGCTGGCACAGCAGCCCACGCGGGTTGTGCAGCTTTCGCGGCGGCGACAGCCTGCGAAACGTCTTCACTTAGCGAGCGTGCTACTCGCGACAGCAACGTCCCGTTGGCAGGGTTCAGCTTCTCGAAAAACTCCCGCGACGTAGCGGGCCGCTCTTCGCCGCCGATCCAATTCAAAATTTCTGCGGGCGCTTCCATCACCACGCGGTCCAACCGCCGTC
>DATEWS010000068.1:0-2175 GCA_035257785.1 Pyrinomonadaceae bacterium | reverse complement strand
TTCTAGCTAACTTGCCTGGCTCGCTCCATCTGCTTTGAATCGTAGAAAAGAACAAGTCAGGAAGAGGGGCTTGCCCCCGCTCTTACGACGACTTATTCTGTAAAAATGCATCCTATCACACTGATTCCAGGCGACGGCATTGGCCCCGAAGTCGCTTCAAACGTAGTGCGGATCATCGAAGCATCGGGCATTGATGTTCAATGGGAAACGTATTACGCGGGCGCGCAGGCACTCGAAAAATTCGGCGAAACGCTGCCGCAGGAATTGCTCGATTCTATTCTGCGCAACAAGGTCGCGCTCAAAGGTCCGATCACTACGCCCGTTGGCAAAGGTTTCACGTCAGTCAACGTTGGATTGCGCAAAACGTTGGACCTTTACGCGAACCTGCGACCAGTGCGCGCATTGCCGAATGTGCCCTGTCGTTATCCCGAACTCGATCTGATCGTCGTCAGAGAAAACACGGAGAGTTTGTACGCCGGATTGGAGCACGTGGTCGTGCCGGGTGTCGTGGAGAGTTTGAAGATCATCACCGAGAAGGCTTCGACGCGCATCGCGCGGTTTGCGTTTGAACACGCCAGACGCGAGTCGCGCAAGAAAGTGACGGCAGTTCATAAAGCAAACATCATGAAACTTTCCGACGGTCTGTTTCTGAGTTGTTTCCGGAAAGTGAGTGAGGAGTATCCCGACATCGAGGCCGACGACAAGATCGTCGATAACGCGTGCATGCAACTCGTGATGCGGCCGGAGCAGTTTGACGTCATGCTGCTCGAGAATCTTTACGGCGACATCGTGTCGGATCTGTGTGCAGGGCTTGTTGGCGGTTTGGGACTCGTGCCGGGGGCGAATATCGGTGAGAAGGGCGCGGTGTTCGAGGCAGTACACGGATCGGCGCCGGACATTGCCGGACAGGGAATCGCGAACCCGACCGCGTTGTTGCAATCAGGGATTTTGATGCTGCGTTATATCGGTGAGCGCGAGGCCGCGGACCGCGTTGAGAACGCGATGCTTGCGGTGTTTAAAGAGGGTAAGGTGCGGACGCGCGATATCGGCGGCACCGCGAAGACCGCTGAGTTTGCGGATGCGATCATTCAAAAGATGAATTGAGCCGCGGATGACGCGGATTTAAAATCCGGATTTTATTCCGCGTCATCTGTGGTTCATTAATCCTTCGATTTCCTCGGCGTGCTTCGGGACTTTATGAGTCAACACGCGCGGGCCGTTGCTGGTGCAGAGCACGTCGTCTTCGATCCGCACACCGATGCCGAGATATTTTTCCGGGACGTCCTTCGTATCAGGCGCGATATAAATTCCAGGCTCGACTGTCATCACCACGCCCGGTTCGAGCGCGCGTGATTCCGTTCCGTAGTAATAACGACCAACGTCGTGTACGTCGATGCCCAGCATGTGACCGAGTCCGTGCATGTAAAACTTCTCGTGCTTCTTCTCCTTGATCAGTTCGTCAGTCTTGCCTGTTAGCAATCCAAGCTCAACCATGCCTTCAGTCAATATCTCGATCGAACGTTGTTTCAACTGATCGTGCGTGACGCCCGGTCGCACCATGTCGACACACGCCATCTGCGCCTTCAACACGAGGTCGTAAATATCGCGCTGTGGTTGCGTGTAACGACCATTGATCGGAAAGGTGCGTGTAATGTCAGACGCGTAGCCTTTGTACTCAGCGCCAGCATCGACCAGCAGCAGATCTCCATCGCGAAGTTCGCCATCGTTGTTGATATAATGAAGCACGGTCGCGTTTGGACCAGCACCGACGATCGACGTGTACGCCGGCGCTGCTGCGCCGTGACGACGAAAGATCTGTTCGATCAACGCTTCGATCTGATACTCCTGCATGCCGGGCTTCGCTGCTTTCATCGCCTCGCAATGAGCTTCCGCAGCGATGTCCGCGGCAGTTTGCATGATCTCGATCTCGTCGGCACTCTTCAACACGCGCATCTCGTGAACGATCGTTGCCGGATCGACGATCGTTTGCGGCGGATGAATCGGCTTGCGATTCAACGATCGCATGCGCGCGATCTCTTTGACGATCGTGTTGTCGAGATCGGGGTCCACACCGAGGCGGTAATAAAGCACTTCCGCGCCGTCGAGAAAGTCTGCGAGCTTCGACTCAAACTCCGCACTCGGAAAAGACTCCTCAGCGCCAAAGTCGCTCTTCGC
>DATEWS010000067.1:0-8543 GCA_035257785.1 Pyrinomonadaceae bacterium | reverse complement strand
TGGCTACCACTATCCTGGCCCAGGCCGGGCGAAAGATCGCCGCTATCGAAACCGAAGGTCTTCAAAGTTTAAATACTGAAACCGTCATCGCCACGAGTGGTTTGAAGATCGGCGACGCTTTTTCAGTTGAAGCAACGGATGCGGCAGCGGAGCGTCTGGTCAGTAGTGGTCTATTCACGAAAGTCGGATATCGCACCCGAACCGCCGGCACGAACGTGACGATCACGTTTCAGCTTGAAGAAATCAAAGGTCAATCGTCGCCAGTCGTTTTCGATAACTTCATCTGGTTTTCGGACGAAGAACTGACGGCCGCAGTCATACGCGAGGTTCCTACTTTCAACGGTTCCGCGCCCGACATCGGCAACACCAATGAAGCGATTAAGAAAGCGCTTCAGCACCTGCTCGACGAACGCAAACTGCCGGGAGAAGTGGAATACAACTTTGGCGAACACGAACACCTGTTTCGCGTCGCGGGCGTACCGATGAGGATTTGCACGCTTCACTTTCCGGGCGCGCAAAACGTCTCCGAACAAAAACTCATTGAAGCCGCGCGCACTTCGATGGACCGTGAATACTCTCGTCAATCGGCGCAGACTTTTCCGAAGTTTGGTCTTTATCCAATCTACCGCGAACTGGGCCGCCTGCGCGCATCATTCGGAGCGCCGGTCGCCAAGCCTGTCAAGAGTGAAGAATGTGAAGGAGTTGACCTGACTATTCCGGTCAACGAAGGCGCGGCTTATTCGTGGGCCAAGGCTGAGTGGTCTGGAAACCAGGTGTTATCGACCAAAGACCTTGACGATGCGTTGGGCATGAAAGCCGGTGAGGTTGCGAATGGAAAGAAGTTTGATAAGGGCTTGCACGAGATCGATAAAGCGTACGGGAAGTCTGGTCACATCGATACACGCATGAAACCCACACCTGAATTTGACGACGCCGCACAAAAAGTAACTTTCAAGATCGCGGTCAACGAAGGCCCGCAATATCACATGGGCACAGTCGAGTTTAAAGGGTTTCCCCCTGACGACGGCTTCATACTCAACAAGCGGTGGGGACTAAAAAGCGGCGACGTTTATGATCAGACTTATGCTGATCAATATCTTCGCGATAACACGCGCGAAATAATGTTGCGACTTGCGCAGGCACGGCAGGCGCAGGGCAAGCCAACACCGAAACTCGTCATTCAGGAAAACCCGGATCGTCAGACTCTGACTGTGAACCTGACGATCGAGCTTAAGGACTGAAGCGTGGAGTTGGAGGTTAGCATGAGCAGTGAGCAAAGATTGTTTGGCGTTGCGCCATACTTCATTGTGGATGACATCTTCGAAGCGGCAGAGTTTTATCGCGACAAACTCGGATTTGAATTCAACCGCATTTGGGGAGAGCCACCGCAGTTCGTCATAGTTTACCGGGACGGCGCTCAGATCATGCTCAAGAGCATTGGTTCGCGGGGCCACGTCCGGCCCAACCATCACGTTTATTCAGACGCATGTTGGGACGCGTATATTCGGGTCAAAGACGCGGACGCGTTATACGAGGAACTGCGCTCACGTGGCGTCAAGATTACTCGCACTATCGAGAACGCGCCCTACAATTGCAGAGACTTCGACGTGGAAGACAACTCCGGCTATATCCTCGGTTTTGGACAAGACCTCGAATCTTAAGACCTGATTCGCAACTCGATGGCCTTCACAACGCGCGCTGCATCCCGGCCGATACCCATCAGCGTTGCCGAAGTCATGGAGTAGAGAAAATGCAAGTCGACAAAGTAGAGTCCGGGCACATTCGCCACGACTCCACATTCATGTTTCGGCAAGCCGTTCTCTTGTGAAAGGGGCAGATCGATCCACGGAAAGCCATGCTCGTAACCCGTGCACCAAATCACATTCTGCACATCGAGCGTGCGACCATCCGCTAACAAAGGCCGGCCGTCCTTCACACCGACAACCCGAGGCACTGACTCAACTCCCACATTAATAAGATCCTTCGGCTTGACTCGCACGAGCGGCGATGCGGTGGAAAGTAGTTTTGGGCGTAGCTTCCTGCCAATGGGCGTGCTCACTGTCATAACGTAGTGGCCAACGAATCGGACCAGGCGCACCAAAAATAATCTGGCGATCAAACTATCAATGGGCCAGGGGATGTGAGCGGTTTCTTTTCCGGAAATCCAGGTCGAATGCGAGCGCGCAATTTCTCAAACACTTTGCGAGCCGCAGTAAGCTCGGTCTTCGCAGCGTCCTCATCTCCCAACTTGCGGCACGCGAGTGCGGTCAGCACTGCCGTCCGGGATGCTTCGAACGGAGCGTCAAGATCACACCACGTGGTCCATGACTGTCTCAGGAATGACAGCGCTCGTCTCGCGTCGTGCTCTGCGAGCAGCACAGCTCCAACAGCACGAGACGAAAGAGCCAAAAGTAGTGGCGCCTGGTATTGCCCGGCAATCTCTGAGAGTTCATCAGCAGCGACACGAGCAGCCGCAACATCGTTGACGGCCAGCGTGATCTCAACATACGCATCAAGCACTCTTGCTCGATTCAACGAGCCCTGGACTTCCTCTGCGATGCGACGAATAGCTGCGCTCGCCGCTTCAATCTGGCCCTGGGCCAATCGCAATTGCGCAAAGCCGGGTTGAGTGCGATCCCATTGCGCTGCCTGGCTGTATGCTTCTTCGGCTTCCGCGAACTCTCCGCGGAAACGATGGACTTGCGCCCTACAGTACAGCGCGGCTCCGACTTCTGGACGTGGTCTCGGTTTCGACAACCATTCGCTTGCTTGCAGCGCCTCATCCATCGCATCCGGCCACGCACCCTCGAGTTGTAAGATCTCAGCGCGGCGCACGCGACAGTGTCCTCGATAAGGAACGATATCCGGTTGTGAGGAGCACCACTTTTCCAGCGCCGTGGTCCACTCGCGCGCCCGGCGCAGATCAAAGATCTCGCTGCAACCTTCGATGACGCTACAGTACACGGCGCCGGCGACTATTGGAGAAACTTCGCCCGCAGTTACCCCGACCATTGCTTCGTCGAGCAATGTCACGCCGCGAGCAATCTCTCCCTGCCGGATCAAAGAACGGCCCTGACCTTGTAGCGCCATCGTAACCAAGTCTTTATCGCCAAATCGATTTCCGATCTCACCGGCAGTTACGAATGCGGAGTGTGCCGCTGCGGGATCTCCTCCGTAAGCTTCACGGTAACGAACCGGCAAGAGTAGATATCCTTTTTCACAACAGTCGGGCTCGCTGGCGAGCAGCCTGTCCGCGCGCGAGAGCCAACCAGTGCCGATGGCCAGTTCCCCATTGATCAGCGACATGAATCCCACCCAGAACGCACATCGCGCTGCATCCCGAACCTGGCCCAGATTCAGGAACTCTTCATGCGCGCGCCGGTAGAATTCACTTCCCTCACTTTCATTTCCGAGCAGGTATGCAGCTTTCGCGACTCCTTCAAGGTCTATCGGGCCAAGAAGCGGTGCGACATCCGGCGCGGTTAACGTTGAAAACGCGGCGCCCCATTCCTGCTCGCGCAACAATTCGCGACCTTGATTGATAGCCTGGGTTGTCGTCATCGACCTTTTGGTCCAATAATAAGCATATGCGACCACTAATCGCGAGTTTCGCGCTGACACTTCTCCTGACAACTTTGGCAGCCGCTCAGGATCGCAAAACTTTTACTGTCGGAAACGCAACTGCCGCGCGCGGGCAGAAAGTCACCGGCACGATCGAAGTTCCACCTGGTGTCGACGCCGGACTCAGCATTCCCGTTGCAGTCATTCACGGCGCGAAGCCCGGACCGGTGCTGGCGCTTGTCGCCGGTTCGCACGGCACGGAATACACTTCGATCATCGCGCTCGAAAAAGTAATAATGAGGCTGAATCCAGCCGAAGTCTCCGGCACAGTAATCATAGTGCCGCTTATTAATATTCAGTCGTTCTTGCAAAAGGTGCCGCACGTAAACCCCGTGGATAAGAAAAGCATGAACCGTTTCTATCCGGGTAAGATAGATGGCAGTCAAACTGAGCGCGCTTCTTATCTGATCACTAAACAAGTCGTCGAGCAATGCGATCATTTGATCGATCTTCACGGCGGCGACTTGGACGAGAGCCTGCGGCCTTACAGTTACTGGACGAAGACCGGAAACGAGAAGCAGGATCAAATTTCACGCGAGATGGTGCTCGCCTTCGGTCTGGATCACATCATTATTTCCGCGGATCGGCCGAAGGACCCGGGTGCTTCGCGCTATCTTGAAAACACAGCCAGCACGCGCGGCAAACCATCGATCACCGCAGAGGCAGGACACGCCGGCACCGTAGAAACAGACGATCTCAACGCGCTCATCAACGGTTGTTTGAGTGTGATGCGTTATCTAAAGATGTTGCCGGGACAACCGACGATGGTGCAACGTCCCGTGTGGTTCGAGAAGGTCGTGACGTTGGCTAGTGAGGAGACGGGAATTTTTTATCCTGAAGTGAAACGCGGAACGTACGTCGAACAAGGAATGGCAGTTGGTTACGTCACCGATTACGTCGGCAAAGTGATCTTCGAAGCACGCGCGCCGGTCGCCGGTGTTGTGCTTTACGTCTGCGCAGTACCGTCGATGACGAAAGGCGCAACGATCGCCAACATTGGCGTGGTCGCTCGATAGAACCCACCGATATAACTATGATCATTCATCCCCATTCCCTCCTTTTGAAACTCATCTCTCACCTGTGTTTGTTCGCGCTGCCGTTTTCGATTCTGGCGCAAACAACCACGCAGAACAAACTTGAAACCAGGATCAATGAAAAGGAAGCAGGTAAGAGTCCCGACACACCTTCGCTGGAATCGCAGCAACGTGCCTTTGCAATCTCACTCGTCACCTCGCTCGCTGACGAAGCGCGCAATTATCACGACCGGGCGCTTCGCCCCCGTGTGCTCGCGCGTGCCGCCGATACTTTGTGGGATGCAGATAGCGATGCGGCCCGACTGTTGTTTCGTCGGGCCTGGGAAGCCGCAGAGAAAGGAGACGCGGAAGAATTAACATTGAAAACGGATGGCGTACCGCAGAAGGCTGCGGAGATGGTTACGGCGCTGCGGCGCAGCACCGGCTACGATCTGCGGCAGGATGTATTAACCTTGGCGGCGCGGCGTGATCAAAAGTTGGGCGAGGAATTCTTAAGCAAGCTGAAAAAAGATGCGTCCGATGAATCATCACAGTCCAAAAGCGGTTCTGAATCCCAACCTGCGACAGACAACTCGGAAGCCGTGTCGAAACGGCTTAACCTCGCGAACAAGTTGCTCGATCAAGGCGAGGTCGAACGAGCGCTGGAATTTTCTGCGCCTGCTCTGAATCAGGTGAATGAGAATTCGATCAATTTTCTCTCCAGGTTGCGAGAGAAAAGGGCAGAGCTTGCCGATCAGAGGTTTGTGCTGCTACTGACTCGTGCTGAGTTTGATCCTTCGTCTGACGCAAACACAGTCTCGGGTCTGTCTTCTTATGCTTTTACTCCCGGTATTTATGTAACGTTCAACGCTGACGGTAGCGCACGCTGGACTCAACCAGAGCAATCTGGCGTGCCGCCCAAACCGCCCAACCTACCTGCGACGATTCTGAATAAATTCTTTCAGGTTGCAGCGAGTATTTTGCTCCGTCCGTTGCCATCACCTGACCAGGACTTTACTTCTTCGGGAAGAGTCGGAAAGTACCTGGTGGTTAAGCGGCTGCTACCACTTTTTGAACAAGGCGCGCCCGATACGGCCGTGGCCCTGCGGTCGCAACTCCAAGCTTTGAGCGAAGGACCAAAGAGTGGGTTGAGAGATGACACTCCTTTACTAACCCAGGGTTTTCCGTCTGATAACACACCGCGCAGCGTGTTGGAACAAATGCAGGATCGGTTGGACCATGCTAAGACGTCCCGCGAACGGGATATGATCTATGCGGATGCGGCAGCGTTACTGGCGATTCAAGGCGACGGCCGCGCACAAGAGTTGGCGCAGAAGATTGAAGACGCTGTTCGCCGTGCTCAGGTAGGTCAATATGTCGATTTTGAACTTGTCCGATTTGCGCTTCGAGAGAAGAAGGTTTCGAAAGCCATTCAGATTGCCGCGAGCGAACAACTAACTCACCCTCAACGTGCCTGGGCCTACACGCAAGCGGCCCGTCTGCTAAGGGATTCTGAACGGCAGCGCTGTCTGGAACTCCTGGAGCAGGCGGCAAATCACGCGCGGCGGATCGAGCCTGAGGATCCCAACCGGGCGCGTTTACTGATTGGCGTGGCGACAGCGTTCTTCAGCATAGACCGTGTTCGAACCTGGGAAATAATGGGTGAGGCCGTCAAAGCTGCGAACAACTCTGAACAGTTTAACGGTGAGAGTGTGGAGCTTCATTTTCCATTCGCAACGAAGAGCGGTCTCAGAATTACCTCTGTCGGCGGCGCTGAGTTCGGTGTTTCAGGTGTACTGCGATCCCTGGCTGCCGACGATTTATATCGTTCACTCGATGTGGCGAAAAGTTTTAAGAACGACGCACCCCGTGCAGTCGCAGTGCTGGCAATCGCGGGCTCGCTACTGCAAAAAGTCGAGAAGTCAGCCAAATAGGGAGCAGCGCAACCATGTCAAAAAATCTCAGGGCAAATATAGAGTTGGGCGCAACTCCTTAACTCAGCAATTACTCTGTCCTCAAAGCGATGATCGGATCCACGCGTGTCGCGCGGCGCGCCGGGATCAAACACGCAAGCAGCGCTACTACCAGCAACACTATCGATACGCCTGCCAACGTAAGTGGATCTTTAGCCGATACACCGTAGAGCAATCCCACCAGTACGCGCGACATGAAGAACGCCGCAATCAGTCCAAGCGCGAGGCCGACGAAGGTCATCGTCATTCCCTGTCTGACGACGAGTCGCAAAACGTCTGCGCGTTCAGCACCAAGCGCCATGCGAATGCCGATCTCGTGCGTGCGCCAACTCACTGAATAACTCATCACGCCGTACAGTCCGACCATCGCCAGCACAAGTGCAACAGCGGCGAAGCTGCCGAGCAGCATCATGTTGAACCGGCGTGGCGCCACTGATGTTCCCAACAACTCTTCGAGCGTTTGGACGCGCCAGATAATCTGGTTCTGATCGAATTCCTTGATTTGTGCGCGCGCAGCCGGCGCTACTTGCGTCACGTCATGAGCATCCGTTCGTATGATGAGATTGAGGCGACGTTCGGGGTTCTGAACAAACGACACATACATCTCCGGTTGGACATCAACGTCGAGCCCGTTGCGCCGGATGTCTCCAACCACACCTACGATCTCACGCGGCTTCTCGTCCTTACCGTCAAAGATGATTCTTCTGCCAATCGGTTCTTCGTTCGGAAAGTAACGCTTCACGAACGCGCTGCTGACCACCATTGCCTGAGGCGAATCCGCCGTGTCTTGATCCGTGAAAACACGTCCACGCAAAAGAGCGATATTCATTGTGCGAAAGTAGTCAGCGCCGACAACGGTGTAGTCCGCGGTAGCTTCCTCGCCGGGTTTGTATGGAGCGCGGCCTTCGATTTGAAAACTCAACTCAACATCGAAATCAGTCAACGGAACATTGTTTGTAACCGACACGTCTCGTACACCAGGAAGCGACTTCATTCGTCCGATGAGCTGTTGAAACGCGGCCGACTGTTGCTCCGGTTTCTTGTACGTTGTTCGGCTCAGCGGAACGTCCAGCGCGAGCACGCCCTGCGGGTTGAAACCGGCATCGGTTTGCAGTAGGCGCCAAAAGCTCTTGATCAAGAGACCAGCACCAACGAGCAACATCAACGACAACGCGACTTCAGACACGATCAGCACACTGCGCATGCGATTGCGTCCAGCGCCTGTCGAGCCGCGGCCGCCATCTTTCAGCATATGGCCCGGGTCAGGTGTGGAAGCGTGCAGTGCCGGAGCAAGACCGAATAACAAACCTGTCAACATTGCTGTCCCAAATGTAAACATCAGCACGTTGCGGTCGAGGCCAACGTCGCGCAGCCGCGGCACTCCGGCTGGTCCATAAGCCGTGAGCAGATCAATGCCCCAGCTCGCGAGTAACAAACCAAGTGCTCCCCCCGCTAACGACAAGAGCACGCTTTCGGTCAGGAGTTGAGAAGCAATACGACGGCGACTCGCACCGAGTGCCATTCGAATTGCGACTTCTTTCTGTCGTGCAGCTGCGGAGGCGAGCAGGAGATTCGCTACGTTCGCACACGCAATCAACAACACCAGCCCGACTGCGCCAAGCATGATGAGTAGTGCGCCGCGATAATCTCGCGTCATATCTTCGTGCATCGAGACGGCGTTGAATATTACGTTTGTGTTTGATTGTGGAAACTGTTGTTCGATCTGTTTTGAGAGTAGATCGAGATCTGCTCTGGCCTGCGCGAGTGTTACACCCGGCTTGAGCCGCGCGATTACCGGCAGCCATCTGTTTGCACGTTCTTCGCGTCTTTCCTTGGTCAACCACTGAGCGGGAAACATCGGCTCCCAATAATCCTGAGCCTCATCACTGATGGGATATTGAAAACCGGGCGGCATAATGCCGATCACGGTTGTCTT
>DATEWS010000066.1:0-4041 GCA_035257785.1 Pyrinomonadaceae bacterium | reverse complement strand
TCCCCTTCCCATGAAGTATCTCGTCGGCCGCCGCAGTGGTCGGTCCATTCGCGCCTTCAGCCAGCACCTTGCACTTCAACTTGTCCGCGTTCTGCGAGGTGATCTGGTTCTCCGTGGCCGCAGGAACCAGCACGTCACACTCGAGCTCCAGCAGTTCCTGATTGTCTACAAACTCCACTCCCTCGTAGCCCTCGAAGGACCGCGTGGTCCATAAGTACTTAAGCGCTTCGGGAATGTCGATTCCGTTCGGGTTGTAAATCCCGCCATGGATGTCCGATATTGCTACAACCTTGTAGCCCGACTCATGAAGGAGCCTCGCGCCTATGCCGCCCACGTTGCCCGAGCCCTGCACGACGACACGAGTCTCACTCGGCGTCATCTTGAATCGCTTGATGGCTTCATTGACAACAAACAGTATGCCGCGCCCGGTGGCTTCGCGTCTGCCGGCCGAACCGCCCAAATCGATTGGCTTGCCGGTCACCACTGCGTTCACAGTGTGGCGCGCGTGCATGGAATAAGTGTCCATGATCCATGCCATCGTCTGCTCGTTGGTATTCATGTCAGGAGCGGGCACATCCTTCTCGGGTCCAATAAAGTCGAGCAGCTCTGAGGCATAGCGGCGCGTCATGCGCTCAAGTTCTCCCAGTGACATCTGCTGCGGGTCGCAGATGATGCCGCCCTTGGCGCCGCCGAAGGGGACATTGACCACCGCGCACTTCCAGGTCATCCAGGCGGCGAGCGCACGCACTTCATCGATATTCACATCCGGCGCGTAACGGATGCCGCCCTTCGCTGGACCACGCGCAAAGTTGTGCTGCACGCGAAAGCCTTCAAAGACCTGAATGCGTCCTGAATCCATCTTGGTGGGGATGTAAACCTTCAACTCGCGGTTTGGAACTCGCAATACGGCGTAAAGGTCCGGATCAAGATCCAGTAACTGTGCGGCGCGATCAAATCGCGACATCATCGACTCAAACGGATTCTCTTCTTTGATCTCTCGAATGTCATCGACGTATGTCGTGCTATATGTGGTAACCATGAAAGCTCTCCGGAAATAGGACTTAGTAGGACCAATAAGTCCTATCGGTTATTTAAAACTTCGTTCATCGATCCACTGCGAAAGCCTTCGAGATCGAGCGTGACATATTTAAAGCCCAACTCACGAAAGCGCGCGGCAAGTTGTTTGAAGACTTCTTTGCACATGATGCGGTCCATCTCTGCGGTGGCAATCTCGAGCCGGACCAGTTGATCGTGATGCCGCACGCGAAACTCTCGAAAACCAAACTCGCGCAAAATCTCTTCGCCACGATCCACTTTGCTCAATCGCTCGATCGTGACAGTCGTGCCATAAGCAATGCGAGATGAGAGACATGGACTGGCGGGTTTGTCCCACGTTGGCAGTGTCGCCCGGCGGCTTAACTCGCGAACTTCACTCTTACTTAGACCAACCTCAATTAAAGGACTGCGGACTGCGTGTTGTGCGGCTGCTCGCCGTCCAGGGCGATAGTCTCCGAGATCATCAACTGTAGACCCGTCGACGATGGTCTGAATGCCGCGTCCGAGCGCGAGAGTCTCCAGCTTGGTATACAACTCGTCCTTGCAAAAGAAACAGCGATCGGAATTGTTCGCGCGATATGAGGGATTGTCCAGCTCATCGGTCTGAATCACCTCGTGTTGAAAACCGAACCTCTCGACCACGCGATCGATCTCGGCGCGCTGAAACGCAGGCAAGCTGGCTGATTGTCCGGTGATACAAACTGCGCGTGGTCCAAGTTCGGCATTCGCCACGTACGCAACGTAACTGCTGTCGACGCCGCCTGAGTAAGCGACGATGACCGATTCCAACTCACGAAAAATCTCCCGCAGTTGTTCTTCCTTAGCAATCGCGTTCATGTATTCGGTGTTTCGCATGTTAGCTCATGCAACATGGCAACGCAACCAGCATCAAAGCTACAGATCCGTACCCTGTGTGGCAGAGATTACGCGAGGGATGTGCTACCATCGAAGCCTCCCCGGATCGTTCTGCAAGATGCCTGATTTGACCGCCTCATTTTGGAAAAGTTTGCTGCTGACCGCTACGTGCCTCGCGCTATTGTCGGCCTGTCCGGCTGCGTACAGCCAGGAAGCATTCGGCGACGATGCGACCGATCCGGTGCGTTTGTTTGAACGCGGACAAAGCGCACACGCGCGTGGCGAGTTGGAAAAAGCGATTGGGTTCTACGAACAGGCGTTAAAAGTGCGCCCGGAGTTTCCCGAAGCTGAGTTCCAGCGCGGCAACGCGCTCGCTTCCCTCGGACGCTTGTCTGACGCTGAAGCTGCGTTTCGTCTGGCCATTTCATACAAAAAGAACTGGGCGTTGCCACATTCTGCGCTTGGCGCTTTGTTGATGCGACAAAGTCGTGACAAAGAGGCTGAGCAGGCTTTCCAACAGGCACTCGCGATCGACGCCAGGGAAGGTTTAGCCCTGCGACTGCTTTCGGAGATCAAACTGCGAGCAGGCGACACGAAGGTTGCACTAGAATTTGCTAAACGAGCGACTGCGGTTCCGGAAGCGCCCGCGGCAGCATGGGTCGGGCTCGCGCTGGCGGAGAAAGCAAACGGCGACAAGGTCGCCGCCAAAACCAATCTCGATCGTGTGCTGGCAAATGAGCCGCAGAATCTCGCCGCACTCATAGAGCGTGCAGATCTCTACACTGACGAAAGAAATTACGCGCTCGCGATCGCAGACCTGAACGCAGCCGCAAAACTGAAGCCCGACGATAAAGCAGTGTTGTCGCGTCTCGCTTATGCTTTACAGCAAGCAGGAAAAACAGACGAAGCCGCGGTCGTCGCAAAAGCGGCCGGCCTTGAAGTTCAACAACCAGCAGGCAACGGCGCAGCAGGAGTCGTCGGCACTCCGGAAGAGATCGAAGCCGCAAATAGCGCCGACCCCGTCGTGGCTCGCAAGGCACTCGAAAAACTGCTCGAGAAAAATCCGCGGAGTGCGATGCTGCTTGGACGTCTCGGTGCTTCGTATCGCACCGACGATCCCGCACGTTCACTCGACTTCTATCGCCGCGCTGCTGCGATTCAACCGGACGCTCCCGAACACGCGCTCGGTTATGGAGCCGCACTGGTCCAGGCACGTCGGTTCGCCGAAGCAGCACAGATTCTCCGGCAAGTCATCA
Organism: Pyrinomonadaceae bacterium; assembly: GCA_035257785.1. Lineage (GTDB taxonomy): Bacteria > Acidobacteriota > Blastocatellia > Pyrinomonadales > Pyrinomonadaceae > PSRF01. The sequence goes on along the minus strand of DATEWS010000066.1, from coordinate 874 downwards.
AGGCAAAGCCCGACAGCTATGCTGCACATGCGAATTACGCACTTGCACTGTATGAGTTGAAGCGATACCAGGAAGCAATTCCGGAATATGAATGGATCGTCGCGAACAAACCCGACACGGTAGTGGCTCATTATTTTATTGCCACTGCGCACGATTATCTTGGAGAATACCCCGAAGCACTCGCATCATACGAAAAGTTTTTGTCCCTTGCTGACGCGAAGACAAACCAGCTCGAGATCGACAAAGTCAAACTGCGACTACCTTCGCTCCAGCGACAAATTAAATTAGGGCAGGGCGTTAAGAAAAAGCCCTGAAGCGTCCACGCATGACTCGCATCCCACAGCGCAACATCGTCGTTGCAGCACATCTGCTGTTGCTGGCGTTTCTGTTTTTGCCGGCGGTCAATGCGCAGGAGTCAGAAGCAAGACCAACGCCGCAACCAACACCACTGACGGCGCCACCGCCGTTCAAAATGATCGTCAAAGAAGAACGAGCGGCACTCGAGGCGGCCGCGAACGATCCGAAAAAGCGATTGAAGATGACGATTGAATTTGCGGATGGTCATCTGCTGAATGCCGAACAACACACCACGCGCGAAAATTACGAAGCAGCGTCAACGGAAGTCGGCATGTACCAGGCGCTCATCGAAAACGCGCTGCAGTTTCTCAGCACGTTCAAACGCGACAGCAACAAGACACGCGACCTTTATAAACGTCTCGAACTGGCACTGCGCGCGGATGGTCCACGTTTGACGGCGATGCGACGGACCACGCCGCTCGAGTTTGCCGTCTGGATCAAGAAGGTAGAAGACTTCGCGCGCGATGGTAGAACTGAGGCGCTCAATTCGTTTTACGGTCACACTGTGGTGAAGCCT
>DATEWS010000065.1:0-4872 GCA_035257785.1 Pyrinomonadaceae bacterium | reverse complement strand
TTTTTCCGAATGCTGACATTAAATTTTTTCTCACCGCCGCGCCGGAGGAACGAGCTGAGCGTCGCTACAAAGAAGATCACAGCGCGTCGTACGCGGAGACACTGGCCGACATGATGGAACGCGATCGGCGCGATTCGACTCGCGCGGATTCGCCTTTGAAAATTGCTGACGATGCGATTGTCATCGATTCGACAGGCAAGAATATCGATGAAGTGTTTGCAGAAATGATGACTTATGTTCACCGGGATCATTGAAGAGTTGGGAAGTGTGCGGAGTATTGAAGAACGCGGCGACAACGCGCGTATCGTTATCAGTGCACAAATCGTTACTGAAGGCACGAACCACGGTGATTCGATTTCTGTGAATGGCGTCTGTCTGACCGCAATCGACATCGAGGCTGACTTGTTTGCCGCTGATGTTTCGAAAGAGACGCTACAGCGCTCGACGCTTGGCAGTCTCAAACCGGGAGCGGCGGTGAATCTCGAGCGGGCCGTTACTCCTGCGACGCGCCTCGGCGGTCACATCGTCCAGGGTCACGTCGATGCTCGCGGTCAGTTCGTGAGTGTCGAGAATCACGGCGAGTCGTGGACCGTTAGAATCGCATATCCCAAAGAGATCGGGCGATACCTCGTTTTTAAAGGTTCTGTCGCGGTTGAAGGGATAAGTTTAACTATTGCCGCACTCACCGACGAACACTTCGAAATCGCCATCATCCCGAAAACCTGGGAAGTCACCAACCTCTCCCACCTGAAGCCCGGAGACGCAGTCAACATCGAAGTAGATATTATCGGCAAATACATCGAGAAGTTGGTTAATCCACAGATTACACAGATTGGTTAATGAATCTGCGTAATCTGTGGATGTATTTTCGGCTTTCGGTTAACATTGCGCCGTGGCTCTAGCGTCCATCGAAGAGGCCGTCGCCGACATCCGCGACGGTCGCATGATCATCATTGTTGACGACGAAGATCGCGAGAACGAAGGCGATCTGGTGTGTGCTGCCGAGAAGGTGACGCCGGAAATCATTAACTTCATGGCCCGGCATGCGCGCGGCCTGATCTGCCTGCCACTCACCGAAGAACGTTGTGACGAGCTCCACTTGACCACGCAAGTCGCCGACAACACTTCATACCTCGGCACAGCTTTCACAGTCTCAATCGATGCGCGTCGCGGGATTACCACCGGAATCTCAGCGGCAGATCGCGCGACGACGATTCTCGTAGCCGTCGATCAGCATTCGCGTCCGCAGGATCTCGCTCGTCCTGGTCACATCTTTCCTCTGCGCGCGAAGAGCGGCGGCGTGCTGGTCCGTCCCGGACAAACTGAAGCGAGCGTTGACATGGCGCGAATCGCGGGTCTGTATCCGGCCGGAGTGATCTGCGAGATCATGAACGACGACGGCACGATGTCACGCATGCCTCAACTCGAAGCGTTTGCGGCGCAATATGGTCTAAAGATGATCAGCGTTGCCGAGCTGGTCAGGTATCGCATCCGTAAGGAGATGCTTGTGCGGCGAGTGGTCGAAACTGATCTGCCGACCGTCTATGGTCGCTTTCGCGCGATCGCGTACGAGAACGTCATCAACGGCGACGTACACCTCGCAATGGTGATGGGCAATGTCAGCACTGACGAGCCCGTTCTGGTTCGTGTTCACACTGAGAACGTCACCTGCGACATGTTTGGATCGTTGATCGACGACACCGGCTTTCAACTCCACACAGCCCTCGAGAAGATTGCAGGGGCGGCGCGTGGCGTGGTCCTATACTTGCGCCAGCGCGAGCATAGTCTGGATCTGGTCAACCAATTGCGTACTTATAACGTCATGCAGGAACGTGGGATTAATAAACGAGACGCGAGTTTAGAGACAGGTTACGGAATCGATCGCGACTACGGCGTCGGGGCGCAGATTCTCCACGACCTTGGGTTGCGCAAAATACTACTGCTTTCGAATCATCCCCCCAAAGTAGCAGCGCTTGAAGGTTTTGAGCTCTCAGTGGTTGGCAATGTTCCACTGGGCCAACCGCGAAACCTGGATGAGGTTTGTCAGCAATAGGCGCTTATACGCACAGGAAGATCTTTGTGACTCCTGTTGCCTTTTTGTGGCTCTTTCATCTCCCCTCAGAATTCAGCGTTCCCCGAGTCGCGTCGCGGCTGTAAGGTTATGAGTGCAGAGAAGAAGCCTGCCATAAGAAAGCGTTGGATTCGTTTCACGCGCCGTCACGCATTTCTCGCGGCCATCATCGTTGGCGGCGGTGCGCTGTTGTTGATTCTGCTGGCGCTGTTTTTATACCGGCTGGGTTTTGTCGATCGCTACGTCGCCGGCCAGATCAAAAATACCTTCGCTAATTACGGCATTCGCGCCGAGATCGCTGAGTTTCACGCCACCTTTCCACCCAATACTGTTGAGATGTCGGGAGTAGAACTCTACGACTCACAGACAGGCGAACGGCTTGGTAAAATCGATAAACTTCTGGCGTCCATCAAAGTCGAAGATCTCTATGCTTTGAACTTGCAGCGCAATATCAATCTCCGCGATCTCAAGATGCAAGGCCTGGAGATCTGGGTCACGTTTGACGACCAGGGGCGCTCGAACTTTCGCAACATCCACATCCCACCGCCTGAACCAAACCGGCGCATTCTTTTCGCCTACGCCGCCGCGACGATCGAAATCGAGAAGGGCGTGGTCCATTACGGCGACGCGCGTCACGAGATTTCCGGTCAAGCTCGAAACCTCGCGGCCAACGTCATTCCTGACGATCCCAACGTGCCCATCGGCACACGCATGACGACCGTTGATTTTTCGATCTCGAATTCAACTTTTACTTACGACGGTCGCGACATCAACAATATCGACGTGCAGGCACACGGCCGCTTCAATCAAACGCGCGCCGAGATCCAGCAGTTGACGTTGAAGTCGCCGCTCGCAGAAGCGCGGCTTGACGGCGTGATGGACGACTGGCGCGCGCTTCGTTACACGATGAACATCAGCTCGACTGTTGACCTCACGCAACTCTCCGACACGTTCCAGACGGAAACTGCGCTGCGTGGCGCCGGCAATTTCGCTGGCACGGTCACAGGCGAGGGGGATCAGTTCAAGATCAACGGCGAGATCAAGTCAGACGCACTCGCTGCCGACAACCTGCGCTTGCAGGGACTGAACGTCAGCGCGAATGGATCGGTTAACGGCAAAAGTTATGACATCAACGGCAAGGCTGTCGCGGATCTTCTCAATGCCGGAGATTTTCACATCGATTCACTGCAACTCGCCGGCAACGTGATGGGCACGGGCACAGACTTCCGCTGGGTCGGTGAGTTACGCGCGGCTGCTGAGAAAAGTTACGGCACCACGATCACCGGCCTCATTCTTCGCGACGCTCGCGCCGAGATGAATAACGGAGTCTTAACCGCGTCGGGACAGTTCAACGCGAATGGTCTTGCAACTTCAGGCGCGAAAGTAAACGGTCTCAGTGCGTCAGATCTCCGGATCCGTAAGGAAAACGAAGTCACGACTGGATCGATCGCGAGCGTCAAAGCCGGAAACATCACGGCTTCGGGCGCTGAAGTTAAGGGAGTCACGGCAAACAACATTACGCTCGAAGATCGCGGCGGAGTTACGAGTGTTGTTATCAAAGACGTGCAAGTTGGAGCCACGCATGCCGCGGGAGCAGAGATTGGTACTCTGAACATCGCCGGTGTGCGACTGTCCGTCCGCAATCGACGCATCGAGGGTTCAACTGCGGATATCGATGCCGGAACAGTGAAGATTGCTGACGGCCAGGCTGAGAACGTCAAACTCGCGAAGCCCGTGTTTGTAGTTGAACCTTCGGGCAGCTATCGCGCCAGCGCGGATCTGAGTATCGGTGGCGGCGTGTTGGGAAGCATGAACCTGGGCCAGGCGCGCGCGCAGGTTGTTGCGACTAATCGCGAGATCCAGTTGAACAACTTCACCGCCGATGTTTTCAACGGTCGTGCGAGTGGAAACGCTCGCGTCGCGATTGGCAAAGGCGGCTCAACGCAGATCGCTGCTGATTTCAACAACGTCGAAATTGCTGGTCCACTCACCGCTCTTGCCGGAAGTGCAGTTCCACTTGCAGGCCGCGCCACGGGCCGCGTCGATCTAACGTTTCCGGGAACTAACTACAAACTCGCATCCGGCACCGTGACTACGCACCTGACTGCCGAAGCGGGCGAGACAAGCGCAGACAGAATTCCGATCACGGGCGAAGTCGCCATGCGTGCCGATCGCGGCACATTCAATATTCAACAGGTTAACCTGCAAACACCTGCGACGAAGCTGACCGCGACCGGACAGTTTTCTTTTGAAAACGATTCCAATCTTCAGGTCGATCTGAACTCGTCTGACGCTGCTGAACTGCAAACAGTGCTCATCTCTTCGGGACTGTTGCCGGAAGTTGAAGAGCAAATGCACACGTACGGCATTGGACTCGCGGGCCAACTTGCTTTCAACGGAAACATACGCGGGCAGCTTGATTCGCCGAATCTGAATGGCAAAGTCTCGATCGGATCGTTGCTTATCGACGGCAATGAACTCGGCTCGTTATCGGCATCGATCGAGATGAACGACGCGGTGCTTCGTGTGCCCGACGGAAATCTGGCGGAGCGCGATGGCGGCGGAGTTCGCTTCTCTTTGATTAAGCCGCGCAACGGAAACAACAACACCGAGATTGAGGCAACGCTCGATCGTTTCAATGGCCAGAACTTACTCGCGTTGTCTTCGCTCATCGGCAACAAGCAAGTTATTGCCGACACTCAATCGGATCTTTCCGGCACCGTCAGCGTGAAGGGAATTCCCGACGCGATGAGTGGCAGCGCCGATCTTCGTTTTGGACCAGGCAAGCTCGCGGGCGAGCC
>DATEWS010000064.1:0-10014 GCA_035257785.1 Pyrinomonadaceae bacterium | reverse complement strand
CCTCGCGACCAGCTCCACGAAAGTACTTATTTTGTTCCGCACGACAGGCGGCACGTCAACCGCCGCTTCGTCCTCGTTGAAGACGATCACGTTCACATCGCCGTCCCCGTCCGACAACTCTTCCAGCGTGTCGGGGTCAAGGCCGAGCGCTGAGAGCGTACTCGACCCTGCAGAGCCGTTAACCACCAGGCCGTTGTCTTTCTGGAACTCTCGCACCGCCGTGTCGGTCGCGCCATCGAAGAATCCGTCTTCGTTCAGATTAAAGCCGAAGCCATTCAGGGCACGCTTGAGACGCTTAACCTTTTCGCCGTGATCGCCGAGTTTGAGGATCATAAGAACTCCTTAAGTAAAAACCGCTGTGTCAGGGTTGGGCGACTTCGGCGTGGCGGAGCAGACGACACAGAGTATGAAGATGTCGGTCTCGTCGCTCGGATGCGGAAGCCCCTCGTAGTAACGCCGCTGTTCGTCGAGGTCTCGGTCGTACTTGTTCTGTAAGGCTAGCGCCTGCTCCAACTGTGCGGCCTTTTCCTGAAGATGCGCCAGATATTCCCTGAGCCCTGTCAGATAAGCACGCGCTCCAGCAACGTCATACTCGGACACGGTCGGCGGGTGAGTACTAGGATCGGTGATGACCGCGATGTTAACGTCAGCAGGCCACTGGTTCACCTCCTTTTCCATGCGCCTAACCTGCACCTCCTGGGAGGCTAAGTCCTGTTCGAGTATTGAACGTTCTGCGGAGAGCTGCGCCACCCTATTGGCGACATTACCCCGTTCGGCCGCAATCCGGTCGATGACGCGTCGGGTGAGGAAGTTCGTCGGTGCGGGGAACGCGACCACCATACCGCCCAGCGTACTCACCCCGAACGCAAGCGGATCGCTTGCGGCGGGTGGCCCGCCCGGGGCCGCTTTCACAAACTGAAGCAGGTTGAGTGACCTGCTCTTATCGGGCGCAAGGGCGTGCAGTGTGGGTGGTTGCGGGGACGCGTTGGTGCTTACCACCGAAGGCGCGAGCGCGGCGAGAACGACGGGTGGGACGCCGGGAGCGAACGCGGCCATTCCGCCGGACGGCTGTGCTGAGGGCGCGACGTCCAACTCGATTTGCAAATGCCGTACGAGTATGAGGCGTGTGACGTAGGCCGGGAGCAGTCCGTGGGGCGGGTCGCCGCCGTCGGAGAGCGGCGCGTCGTCCCAGTGCCAGAAGCGGTTGCTGAACACTTCGGGTTCGAGCCAAGGCCGGTCCGGCGTCAGCGGGAATATTTCGGCAGAGAGGGAGATAGCCCGCACGCCGGCCTTCTCAATCGCGTCGAGCAGGTCGCGCTGTTTCAGCCACGCCTGCGTTGCCGGGCTGCTTTCCCGGCTGCGTTGCTCGATACTCTCCCGGTCGAGGGTGATGCGTGTCCACCCGTCCGCATCCGTCACGTCGCTGGGCGGCAGGATGCCGGTGGCGCGGTAGGGATTGCCGTTTAGGTTAGAGCCCCTCCTGGCTAGAAGGAACTTGGTGTCCGCCGCCTGGAACAACTGCGCGGTGCGCAGCAGGTCTTCGTCTGCCGCACCGGTAACGAACTGTTTGGCTCCCAGTACTCGCTCGTAGATCGACCACAGCATCCGACCGTCGATCTCGAAGGGGCCTGCGGCGCGGGGAATCTGGTTAGCGAGCACTGAGAATGCTTCATTGTTTCTAAGAGCCTCCAGTTGGGCCTGCGCTGCATCCAGGTTAGAGTGCTCCTGCACCTCCTGTGTGCTGAAAAGAAGATCGAACAGGCCGAGCCGCACCAGAGTTTGCGGGAAGGTCAGGAAGCTCGTGTTCCCGTCCAGTTGTAACATCTCTTCCATCTCAGTCACGAACGCGGCATAGACGTTTCCTTCGACCGGCATGTCAACCTCCTCTCTGCAAAAACAGGACCGACTTCAACGAGTTCGACTTTGTAACGCCGCCTCTTACGTCCAGTGCTCTATGCTGGGCAGCGGGTCCGGCGTCTTCCGCAGCAGGTGGCAGCGGAAGCCCAGAATTTGTAAGCCTGAGACGTCCACGCCGTTCTCCGTGAGCTCGCTGTGCACCTTCTTCTCTTGCTTGTCGCGCTTGTAGCTGCCGCTCAGCTTGAAGAGACCGAAGCTAGCGTTGCCTCCTGCCTTAATGCTCTTGACCAACTCGCTGGTTTCGTCGTGCAGCTCCTTGAAGTTGACGTGGACATCACGAGCGAAGATGACGCTGATGGGGTAGGCAACCAGACTTCCCTTGGGCGGGTCGCCGCCGTCAGACAACTCGGCCATGTCCGCGTCGCCGGCGTCGGGGCTCAACCTCCAGGCGCGGCTGTCGAGGAACGTGGGATCGAACCAGCCGCGATCCAAATAGATTTGGGTGATCCCGCACGACAACTCAAGCTCCGTGACATCATCAACTTGCTTCGTTTCGGTCGTGCTGCCCGAAGCATCGGCGTTGAAGTTGAGCTTCCACGCGAGCGACGCATTCGCCTCCCACTGATTGGTTTTGCTGCTGGAGAAATGGTCGGCCTCAACCTCCCTGAACTTGAACTTCGACCAGCCCTCATCGCTCGCTGCGAAGCTGGCGGGCGTCGTTGAGGTCATAAAAAACTCCTGGCCGAAAGCATCCGCGAGCTTGCCTTTTTCGAATCTCTTTTTCACGTCTGCCTTCCAGATACTGAGGTCGCGTTGCGTTACCTGAGTAACGAACGCCAAAATTTTCTCGACGTCGCTTTTGCGTCCGCCGGTCTCCCAATCGCTCAGCGCATTGTTGACTTGGACGTCGAGCATTGGCCCATTAAAGCTCCACAGCAGGGCATCCTCCGGCGTGGCTGGGTTCTGCGCCTTCGCTTTAAGCATGTTGAGCGCGAAGAACGCATCACAATATGCCTTTTGGTACCTCTTATATGCTTTGAGCATGGGGCCTTCGACCGGTCGCTTGATCATCTGACCCGTATCCGCGTCCAGCTGCTCCACGTCGGGGTAGAGCGCATTGCGGAAGTTTTCGAGCTTGGTCTTTTCTTCAGGCGTCAATTCGATCGCCGACACTTGGCTGAACCTGAGCACGAGGTCGTACAGGCGGGCCAGGCTTCTGTCTCCCCGCTCGAACGAGGCCATCTGCTGCTGCTCGTCGAAGACCGAGGTAGCGTCGGGGACAAAGTCAACCAGGCGGGCGAAACGACTGGCCTGCGCGATCAGGCGCGCCGTGTCTGCCGCCTTCTCCTGGGGCGTGTTACCTTCGCCCGAGAATCCGCGCGTCAGAAACCGCAAATCCTCCGGGTCGATGGGGATGCCGGGAAGGCACCAGCAGATAAAGCGCTCTCGCTCGTTCTGCGGAACGAGTTGCGATTCGCCGTCCGTCAACGCGCCGTAGAGAAAGCCCAGCAATGACTTCATGGTTTTGTCGGTCGCAGTCATAACGTCCTCCCAACTTGTCCAGTGACAAGGCTATTAAGTAAGTGCTTTTACCGTCGCTCATGTGTGGCGCAGGAATATCATTGGCTACAGGATGTCAAGAACATATTCAGCGCGAAATCGCTACGTGCAACGGCTTTTATATTCGTTCGGTTTTGCATTAAACCAACCTCAATGCACGAATCTATGAGTAGTGGCATTCACTGCGTTTTCATTTCGTGGGCGCAAAGAAGAGCAAAGACGTGTCAAACACTGAGCCGAGGAGCCATCGCTGTCGCTCTACGTGATAGTTGTCTATGGGTACTGGTTATTATTCACTAACGGCGAGAACCGCCGAGAAAAATCACTGGTTACGAGTGAGAGAGGAAATGGACCAATCTGGCATTTCTCACGCCAGTGTCGCCGCAATAGAGCTGAGGCTGCGATGCGGATTAAATGATCCCCAAAAACTTATCCTGCCTTTCCCTCATTTGATTTTGAATGTTGAGGGTTGGACCACGCTGCGGGATTCGGGGTTGTAGTAGTCGTAGATCACGGAGGCGGCGCTCTTTGCGTTCAAGCCGAAGCGCGGACGGAATTTGAAGTCGAACTTGACACCGCCCGAGCGTGGCCAGAGGTAGACCACTACGCGATCAGGCAAGACGTCGTATTGAGTCATACTCCAGTTGGAACTCGTCATCGCGGTCTCGAGTGAACCCCGATCGACGTCGGCGCCTGGCGGCAAGCCAATCTCAGCGAGCATCATTCCGTAACCTCTGAATCCAACTCGCTCAGCTTCGACGTGACATGTGATCTCGTCAGTCACCTTACTCTCTGTCTTGTCAAACTTCGCCAGCAGCCGCAGATCACCTTTGCGTTCAGCAGTATTGGACCACGGCACGTAATAGTTCGCGACTGCCTGGACAGAAGCGAATGGACCACCCGACGGTCGCTTAATCTCCAGTCTGTTCTTTCCCGCGGACAAGAACCCGGAAATACCAACGGTGATCGGATTACTCAACTCACGCGACGCTGGAATCGTAATCGTTTGCACTGCGCGTCCATTAACAACGACCTGAGCGACTGACTCACGCTCACCAACAGTTTTATTCGTTGACAACAGTGCCATCATCGCATCGAGCACATTGATCGTCGCCTGCGTCGAATACCACACACCGTAGCGATCCTTTTGCTTGAGCAAAAACACGAGCCCGCGATTGATTAGTTTTTGATCGTCTTCAGCACCGTAGCGCGACAGCGCCTGGACCACGAGCGCGGTCGTTTCAACTCGTCCCGCGAGTCCCCAACCGTAAAACGGCGTGTTTGTTTCAAGCGCCCAATACGAAGCCGTGCCCTCGTTGTGTACGAGTGAACGAAGCTTCTCAACTGCTGTCTTCGCCCTATTCGTATCTTTTAACTCAAGCGCCGTGAGAGCGTACGACGCCAGCAGATACGGTTCATCGACTTCAGCCGCTTGCAGCGCAAGGTAATCAACGGCGCGCTTAAGCTCCGGCGTCACGTTGTTTGCTCGATTCGCACTCATTGCCAGAACGCGCGTGACATACGCGGTCAGCAATGCACTGCGACGTTTAGGTTCACCACCGCTCCAATACTCGTGCGCGTTCCAACTACCATCCGGCCGCTGCCGTTTCAACAACCAATCGCGCGCATTATTGATAACATCCTCATCCACCTGAATGACGTCAGACGCATCCATCAAATATCGCAACGCATACGCAGTGACAGCGACATCGGGCTCACCTCGACCCCAGTAACTGAACCCACCTTCTCCTTCACGATAGTTGAGCAAACGGCTGTAACCATCATTCAAATAGCGCTCGGCGCGTGCGCGAAACCGGAAGTCCTCGCCAGTTTGTTTGTAATTGCGCAGCAACAACAGGCTCGGATACGTCGCAGAGATCGACTGCTCAGCGCAGCCGTATGGCCGGGCCATGATCGCTTTGACACTCTCGATGACGTGCGACATGAGATTCGGATAGATCTTCAACTCAGCACGTTTCGAGCCGGCGATCATTGTCTCCGGAATGTTTAAATCGAGTTCTGCGGAGCTACCAAGAATGTCGCCCGCAGTCGTAATCAACTCTTCGCCGTCGGGGTGAACAGTGATCGGCTTCTCGATGGCGTCGTTTGCATCACTACCACTCGCGGTCACACGTTGCTTACCGTCATCGACTGACGCGATCGCACGAAAATCGAAAGCCTCGCGCTTCGCATCGCCCGCGGGAATCGACATCTGCTTGCGTGCCGGCACAAGCAACGCAAACCAATTCTCCGGCTTGATCTCGACATCGACTTTCTGTTCTCGCTCGAGATAATTGCGCACGACGACAGGCAGCGAGATCACGTCGCCCTGCGTCAACACACGCGGCGGTTCATGCTCGACAAAAAACGGTTGAAACGCCTTGATGTCGGTTTCAGTTGAACCGATGCGACCGTCTTCAGTGGATCCGATTACGGCGAGCTTCCAGGTGGTGATGTTGTCGGCGAGTTTGAAACTGATCTGGGCGCGGCCTTGTTTGTCTGTCTCCACCGCGGGCTGCCACAGCAATGTTTCGGGAAAATATTCGCGCAGGCGCGGCGTCGCCAGCTCGTGACCTCCGGACTTGGTGATCGCTTTTATATTTCGCCCAGCAACGGACCGGCGCACGCCAGCGGAGACTTCGGTCAGGAGGGCCGGCCCTGCCGCTGAAACCTGGACAGTTTCACCGGTCGCCGCGACGTTCAACACAGCGTTGACTTCCGTCAGGTTTCCGTTACCCACCGGCACGTCTGTGAAAACCGTCGCAGAGAATCCCGCCGCTTCAATTCGCACTTCATAGAATCCGGGCGGCAGGTCGGCAATCACATACGCTCCCTCATCGGTCGTCAAAGTCGTATAGACCTTCTCTTCACCAACTCGTTTCGCAGTGACAGTAGCATTCGCAACGACCGCGCCGTTCTGGTCGCGCACGGTTCCGTGAATAGCTCCGCTCACGTTCGATTGGAAAACTACAGGTTTGACGGGTTGCGCCGGCGCGTCGCCGCGCGGTTGTTCCTTAATGGTGCCGGTAAAAGTCGCGACTGAGAAATCATCTACCGTGCCTTCTCGTCCGTCTGGTCCCGCACTTCGCAATGCAATCGATCCGACTGTTCGCGTTACCGGAATGATCTCCACCCGGCGAGTTGCTGACTGCCCGTACGTTCCGCGATTCTCGATGCGAGTTTGATCGGCATAAACATCCTGCATCTTGAACGTGGTGTAATACGAATGGCCCCACGGATCGCGAAGACTGTCTAACTGCTCACCCGATTCCTTCAACGCTTCTCGCAACTCTTTGTCGTTAGCTGGAAATCTTTTCGTAAGTTCAAAATCCTTGGTTATCGCTGCCTGTAGACGGGTTCGGTGCTCGGCGAAGTAATCGATTGAAGTTATCCAAACAATGAAGTCATCTTCCACATCAGTCGACGTTGAAAATTTCTTATCAGGACCACTGCTCGAGACGTTCAGGACATAATTACTTTCAACGATGGAAAACTCGAAGCGGTATGGCTGTCCCCAACGATCTCTGACCTGGTCCAACGACACGTTTTCCGTCTGCGACAGTTCGTCGCGCAAGGTTTTCTCATCGAGGATGAAGCCTCCGGTTCGCGTATGAAACGCACGCGCTACGCGCTCGATTGCCCCGCCGATCGGAACGAAGTACCGCCACGCGAGGCGCTCAACCGAAAAATCATCGTCAGTGTCAAAACGTTCATCGGCGCCCGCACTCAACCACGTGAGCACGTCGGATTCGCGAACGATCGAGAAGTCCACGCGATAGTTGTTGCCCCACGGATCGTAAAGCTTCGCAAAATCGATTCGATCGTCTGCGAGAAAGGCGCGCAGCTCGGTCTCATTTTTTGGATATTCACCATGACGCAGGTAGCGGTTGTTGAGTGCTTCGTGAACAGGCTTCATCTGTTGGTTGATTAATTCCCTGAAGACGCCGATCTGATCCGTTTCGTATTGATCGCCACCATAAAACTGTGGTGAATAATGACTCTGCTGGCTCAACAAAACTTCTGCGACCAGTTCCAGATCAGGCGAAATAAACTTCGTGCTGTCGAGACGTTGCAAGTCACGCATAGTCACGCCCGAAAGCTGTTCATCGGTACCAAGAAAGCGTTGCAGTGAGTCGTTCAAAGTATAGAAACCCTCGCCGAACTCCTGGGCACTGCGAAAGCGCTCATCAACTGCTTTGTCGATTACCACGACGCCCAACGCACTCTCCTGCGTGCGCGCTTGCGGCGCCTGCACGCTCAGATTGATCTGCGCATCATCGCCCGGACGATAACTCGCCTGCGACGGTTGAGCCTTCACCTTCAGCTCGAGATTCTGCGGATAAAGAACACTCTGCGCGTCTCCCATTCGTCGCGACTCGGGAGCGTGGCTGTACGCAGCGACCGACATCACGTTCTTGAAATCAGACCGGTACGGAAACGTGACCAGCACACGTCCATCGTGCATTTGCACACGTTCGGTTCGGAGTACAGCGCCGTCGCGTGCCAGATCGACAAAGAGCGTTTGATCCGAAACATTCGAAGTGACGAGCGCGTTCACCGGCTCACCGGGCCGGTAGATCGTCTTATCCGTTTTCACGTGGATTTCGGGATCGTCGGAGAGTGAAACGTTCTCTTCCTGAGATCCCTTGCGCCCATTTGCATCGACGGCTGAAACTTTCAGAGTGAGTTTATCGAGGTCTCTTAATTCGCGTGGAAAACGGATGTCGCTCGCTTTCGCCAGTCCATAGCGATTCGTTCGCAATGTTGCTACTGATTTTCCTTCTTCCGCTGCAGCAGTGAGCGTGAGATTCACTTTGCAACGCGCCGGCGAACCGTCGGCATAGAACGTCGAAAGGTAAAAGTTTAAGGGCAACGTCCGGTTGTGATTCCAGAAGTTGTAGTTTTGGATTACATAGATGTGGATAGGTTGTTTCGTGACTCGCAGATCGAAGCGTCGCTGTTCGGTGCGGTTGCTTGTGGGATCAGTGAAGTATGCGGTGTAAGTTACATCCTTATACCCGCGATAATAATAGTCGCTTAGGTCTTCGTGATCGCCGGCGAGATCGATTTTCGCGGTGAAAGAGCCGCTCGCATCCGTTTGTCCTTCGTATTTATCGCCTTCTTCGATATCCCACTTCTGTTCGCGATAATTCCACTCGCGTTCAGTTTCGCGCACGACACGGACGTGACCTCGCGATACGGGTTTGCCAAAAAGGTAGTCAGCGCGTACGTGCACGATAGCGTTCTGTCCAGGCAAGTAATAACTGCGATCCGGATCGACGCTGACCGAGAAGTTGGGCAAGTCGTACCGGCTGATGCGCACGTTGTAATAGTGCTGATTGTTTTCGTCTTCGCCATCAACACCAACCCAGATGCGATAATCGCCGAGCCTCGTATTTTCCGGAATGGACCAATCGGCTGTAGCGATGCCGAAACGTGAACTGGTAACGACGTTTCGAAAGACAGTCACGTCCTCGGGATCGCAGATTCTGATCACGATATTTTGATTGGCAAGCGCGCGTCGCGAAGGAGTAAACATCAGCGCGCGGACGTGCATCGTTTGGCCCGGCTGGTAGATCGGTTTGTCAGGTGTGATTAGGGTGCGCGCAAACTGGTCTACGATCACCTGACCTTCAGTTTCAGCAACGAGTGCGCCCCTTCTTCCGATCAGTTTTACTTCGCCGCCCGCGGGCTGAAGCGTGTGCGGGAACTGCGGAAAGCGCGGCGGCAAGACGAAATCGAGTAACGCGTAGCCTTCGCTATCGGTGTTTTTTGCAGCATAAAGTTTGACGCTACGATTGTCGTCTTCGAGTAACAACTCGCCGGAAACTGCGACTTTTGCTGCGGGTTTGTGCGTGATGGGATGACTGGCGTTAACACGAACATGATAAGTGCTGCCCTCACGCGCCATTTCGGACGTCATGACACTGAGCTCGAAAAGATCGGGCGACTGTGATATCGAAACTATGCCCGATGTCTGTTCATTTACGCGATAACGCAGGCGATACCAGAGTAGTTCTCGGCGCTCATTATCTTTCAGGCTTGTTAAGGAAAAAGGTATGAAGAGTTTGAGACTCTGATCGCCCGGGCTGATCGTTTGTGTGCTGCTGCTCTTGGCGACGACACTGTCTTGCGGATCCAATAATTCCAGTTGAACGGTTGCATTCAGCGACTGACCCGATGAATTCTCAACTGCGAGTTGGACCTCAACAGGCTCATTCTGGATAAAAATCCTTGTGCGCGACTCATCAACTTTTATTTCTCCGCCGGCGTGAGATAGTGGCGCCAGTGACCACGACAAGACACAAAGGCACAACAGGGAAAGAAGCCCGCGACGGCTCATAGTCGCCTCCCAAATTTTTCGTTTGATTTGAGCCCTGGGGAGCGGCTCGTGATGGATGTCAGCCGTGAGATGAGGAAATCACGGGTTCAGTTGTTTGGAACGCCGATTTTTTCGAATGGGATGTTGCCGATGCGGTAGCGTTGCCAATCTTTGTAATCGAAGTGCCACCATTCGGCTTCGTAAACGGTGAAGCCTTCGGCTTCCATCGCGGCGCGCAGCAGATCGCGATGCCAACGTTGTAACGACGTACCGCC
>DATEWS010000063.1:0-2924 GCA_035257785.1 Pyrinomonadaceae bacterium | reverse complement strand
GAGATCCCTTTACGAAAGGGTCGCGCGATCTTAGAGCATGACAGCGCCGATTCGGAGAAAGTAGCACTAATCAACCAAACGATGGCGAATCAGTTGTGGCCCAACCAGGACCCGATTGGACGCCGTGTCAAGTTTTTCGGTACGCAGCAAAGGCCGGAACCGTGGCGCACGATTGTTGGTATTGTCAGTGATGTTTCGCAGTACTCGTTAGATCAAAAACCGCCGATGCAGATCTATTTGCCCCATAGTCAATTTCCTACGTCGTCCAACACGATCGTTGTCAAATCAGAAAACGACCCAGGCAGTGTGCTACCCGCAGTTCGGAGAGAGATTCTCGCAATTGATAAAGATCAGGCTGTATACAACGTCGTTACGCTCCAGCAACTGCACAGTGATGCGTTGTCGTTAAGACGATTCTTCATGTTGCTACTAATTAGCTTTGCCGCGCTCACGTTGTCGCTTGCGGCCGTCGGGATTTACGGAGTGATGTCTTATGTCGTTACGCAGCGAACACAGGAGATCGGCATACGTGTGGCCCTTGGGGCCCGCACGGCTGACGTCATGGTGTTGGTAGTAAAAGGCGGCCTTACGTTGGTGCTAGTAGGTATTGTAGCGGGAGTTATTATAGCTTTCGCTGTTACTCGCTTGATGGAGTCGGTGTTGTTTGGCGTCACGCCGACTGACACGTTGACGTTTGTCGCCGGATCGATGGGGCTAGCGC
Source organism: Pyrinomonadaceae bacterium (assembly GCA_035257785.1). GTDB lineage: Bacteria > Acidobacteriota > Blastocatellia > Pyrinomonadales > Pyrinomonadaceae > PSRF01. Next base: position 2,203 of record DATEWS010000063.1, on the reverse strand, counting down.
TCGTCGCTGCAATTGCTTGTTACATCCCGGCGCGACGCGCGACGAAAGTTGATCCACTTGTGGCTTTGAGGTACGAGTAGGCGCGACCTTGATTTTGTTCTTTGCCCTGGACCAAGCTCTCATTCACCGCAAGCATTACTTCATCGCGCTCCAATCCTTTCGGGTTGACAGAGCTCGCAACAACCATTTTAAATTTCAGATTCCATCTTCTATGCTCTTCGTTACCTCTAATGCTCGCGCGCATGGCGTACCGTCACCATCTTGGACCCATCTTTTTTCTGACTGATCTGAACTGTGCGGCGGCGCGCGGATGCACGTGAAGATGGTTGTCATAAGGTTTGATGCACACGCCGTGCTTAAGTGGTTAGAATTGCTTGACGCGACAACCGCTTGCCAACAGTATGGTTGTGAAATTGAACACAGGCGTAAAGGCAAAAATATGACATGTCAAAACTGTGGCGCTGAATATCCGACGGAGACAAATTTTTGCCGGCAATGCGGCGCGCCAATCGCTTCAGAGCAGACTACGGCTCTATTGGACGATCCAACCGATAGCGTAACGACGCAGCGGATGGAGTCACGCGCAACCGGACCGAATCGTCGCCCGCTGCCAGATGGTCCGACGGCGAGTGTACCGGACAGAAGCCGTAGACCCATACTCATCGGTGCATTGGTAATCGCAGTAATCGGCCTGATTAGCGTTGTCGGACTCCTGGCAATGCGAAATCATGACAATCAAGCATCAAGTGATCTGATCTACCCCGGTGCCAAGACGGTCCTCGACATGAAGAATGAACGTGGGGGTCGCGCGCTCCATCTTGAGACTTCCGACTCCTTCACAGCCGTAGAAGCCTGGTATCAGAAAGCACTCAAACCAGAAAAGACAGTGCGACTAACATCGACGAGTGTGGTACTCAAGAACCCTGCGACCACAGCTACGATTGTGGCTGAAGGTAACAAGACAAACATTCTCATCAAGGTAACTGATTGAGAGGTCTTGACAGGCGGGACGAGCGGTTACAGTTACCTGGAATGAGGGGTCTCGCTTCGGCTGTCTTCGTATCAACACGTCCCGCCACCATCTTACGCCAATTTTCCTGTGCGCTGCGCAGTTGTCAACAACCGAAGAGTTTCTTCCGGCCTTCAAGGGGGGTCGGCTAAATCGTGGTTTCATCTTGGTTTCATGTGACATTTATTAGAATGGACCACGGCGACGCTAACTAAATGCAAAGCAATGAGGTAAATAAGTTTAAGCTGGTGCCGAGGGCGGGAGTCGAACCCGCACGTCCTTTCGGACAACGGATTTTAAGTCTTATTAAGGCTGTTTCCCTCAGTTTTTGTCAGTTCGTCTTCGTCCTGATTCATTAGCCTTTTCACTGCTTACTCACTGTCTCTGTATCTCACAGTATCGCTCCGTTTGTTTGGGTTGGCACACTATTGGCACACAAGGAAAGTTGGACCAACCCCCCCCATGCCGCGAGTTCGATCTTCTACTGTAAGAGATTCGGCAATCATCAAATTACGATTTCGCATTACAGTTCCTTTCGATTGATGTTGCAACGAATGTGCCCTCATTCTGCGCCGGAAAAGGGCAATCAGGATTTCGCGCCACAGAATCGGCGTGCTATTTCACGCACAACGTACAAAGAGGATCTGTTAACGTTTGGCGGATTCCTTACAACGAATCCACGTTAGTTGTAGATGTCATAGATAGTCATACCAACCAGGTTCAGTCGAAGAAGCAATGCGACACATCCAGTGGCATGGCAAAAACAACCTTTTCGCGCCGCAGATGCCTGATGAATCCACGACAGTTTAATTCTTGACTTTCCATATTTAGCGAATACATTCTTGGTCGTTCTTGCAGCCCAGAAAACTTAGGTGCAGAAGATCGCTCTTTCGCCTAATACTCCCTTTGGCCGTTATGAGATCCGCTCGCTCCTCGGCGTGGGCGGCATGGGTGAGGTGTATTTAGCTTATGACTCGAAACTACGTCGACAGGTAGCCATTAAGCTACTGCCAACTGCACTGACCGAGAACAAACTCCGCCTCGCACGTTTCGAGCGCGAGGCATACGCCGCCTCCAGTCTCAATCATCCCAACATAATGACGATTCATGAGATCGGCGAGCAGAACGGCAAACACTTCATCGCCACCGAGTACATTGAAGGGGAATCTTTGCGCGAACAAATGACGCGCTCGC
>DATEWS010000062.1:0-7596 GCA_035257785.1 Pyrinomonadaceae bacterium | reverse complement strand
CACGGATGACACGGATTTGAAATCGGGATTTGTGATCCGTGTCATCCGCGGTTTCATTTCCTCTGTCCATATTAACTTGCCGATTTTTTTCAAAGCGTCAATGCCGCGGACTTCCTTCGCCTGCAACGGCAGATAATGAATTTTCAGATCGCGAAACGTCGAGGCAATCTTCTTTAGCCACGGCTGCTGGCTCCGCACTCGTGCGTGACAATACGCACAACCTTCATGCTCTTGCTCGATGCGATTTACGATCAGATCGCGCACCGGAACACCTTGCTCGCGCAACAACTCGAGGTATCGTTGCGTCTCGCGCACGGCCATCGCTTCCGGAATCGTCACGAGCGTGAAACTCGTCTGCTCCGAATCGTGCAGCAGCTTGCGCACAGCGGCTATCCGCTCGTTCAGATCGCGGAGAAAAACATCAACCTCGTCAGCCACCGGCCGACGACGTGCAAAGTGGGCCACGATGTAACGATGCTTTTCGCTCATTAGGTCGAGCGTCTTCACGATGCGCGAAAAGACTTCCGGCAGTCGCAGCAAACGCGAAGTGTGGCCCGACGGTGCAGTATCAACGATGATATGCGCGTACTTGCCTTCGCGGTCCAACTCACTCAACTCAAACAACGACATGACTTCATCGAGTCCCGGCAGCGAAAGACTCAGCAACTCCTTGATGTCTTCTTCGTCGAGCAGCGTTCCGCGTTCGGCAATCTCCGCAAGCACTTTGCCGTGCGCTTCGCGAAACCTCTCCAACGCGAGACTCGCGTCCATCTCGTAAGCAAACAACCGCGCACCGCGAAGCTGTTTCACTTCAACGAGCCGATTGCCGATTTTTACTTCGAGACTGTCGGAGAGAGAGTGCGCCGGATCGGTGGAGAACAGCAGGATTGAAGTATCGGGTTTTAATTGTTTGAGGAGATGAAGCGCAGTGGCAGCGGCGGCCGTCGTCTTTCCCACGCCACCCTTGCCGCCGAAAAAGAGATAACGGGTTTTCAACCTTACTCGCGTGGCTCACCAAACTGATCGTCGCCGCCGACTTCGATCACAAAGCTCGATGAGTCAGCAGTGTGAACCGCCTCGTGCATCAGACCAAGCTGGCGAATCTTTATCGCGCGCAGGCGGGCGAACAGTTCCGCTTCGCGTTCCTTAAAGTCCTCTTCCGAGATCTCGTCGAGCTCGCGTCGCATCTCGAGCTCGAGCAACTGCTCTTTGATCAGAGTGTCGTCGTTCAGTTCCTGATCGGCCAGCTTCTGAATCTGACCGAGAATGAACTTGAAACCGTTGACCGGCGCCAGCAGTAGATCGTCAATTAGAAACATTTGATAACTGTCGGACCGGTTCGGTCACGCCTTCGCCACGCTCTATCGCCGGGCCCTCGCCGCGATCTTCGCCACGCTCCAGCTTCAGGCGAATGTGAACAAAATTGTACGGTGGCCACGGTCCGGTGTACTTGAACGAAAGCTTCCCTTCGTACTTCGACGCAATCTCTTTTACTTTTTGATCAAACTCTGCTTCGCGATCCCGTTCGATCAAAAATGCCGCGTTCATGATCATCCGATCGCCGATCGGTTTATTGGCTCGCGAAGCAACCGCGGTGTCGCGCAGTTGCGAATAGACCTCGCGAATGTAAGCGTCAGCCTGATCGGTCAACGCAGTTTCGATCAAACGTCCGAGTTGCATGCGCGCGAAGTACGTCGAACCGGTCGTGCGCGAAGTGATTTGCTCTTTCAGGTGACGAATCTCGTCGTCCTTCTCTTCGAGTTCGGCCGTCACCTTGTCGCGATCCCAGTTCACCTTCAAACCAAACTCAACCTTGCCCTCCATCTTCGCCAACACGTCGCGCAAAGCATCGTATGTGCCGCGTATCAACTCAACGATGTCCTCTTCCGTACGGAACAACGCACCGAACGCCATCGGCAAAACCGTGAATTCACGCATCACGGTTTCATTTACCTGCTCGTGTGTAAACACGTTTTCACGCGTCGGGTCGTAAACAACGAGCGGACTGTTTGAAACTACGGCGGCGAGCCCCTTGTGATGGACTGTGTAGACTTCATCCTTGCGCCCGCCGATACCCATCGGCCCGAACGAACGCGATGCGGAGGTCTCAATAATGCAGTACACATACTTGCCTTCAGGGACAGCTTCAACGGGGGATTGTTCTGCGTCACGAGTCATGATGTTTAGAGTTGGACGGCCGCGAGATGTGATCAAATTACGCTGCGAATGATAATCAGTTTATCGGGATCTATACAAGCCTGATTGACTGGATTCAAAACATTAGTTGTTAGCCGTGTTGAAAAGCGGATGATTGTGATGCAGGATGTAAGTAGATTCTGTGCATTTTTGTGAGCTTACGCCAGGCGCGCGCTGGCATGGACGTTGCTCATCTTCAGGTGGTCTCAGGGTAGGTTTAGAAAGAAGGAGATTTCGAACATGCTGTGGACAATTATCGTGATTCTGTTGGTGTTGTGGCTGATTGGCCTGCTTTCCCACGTTGGCGGCGGCCTTATTCACTTGCTGCTCGTGGTGGCGGTGGTTGTATTGATAATCAACCTTGTTACCGGACGGCGCGCAGTCTAACGCGAGAGAAGTTTTCACGCCAGAACGCTAAGTCTTAAACACAAAGGCGCAAAGGAAAGCTTTTAAATTACCGTTGAAGGTTTTCCTTTGCGCCTCTGTGTCTTTAAAACTTTCGAAGAATTGCTATAACACGTACTGCTCCGCTTTGTCGCTAGTCGCCTCATATTCGGCCCAGAACTCCGCAAAATGGTCTAGGGCCGTTTGGTCGTCGCCATACTTATCCCTGAAATCTGTCCAAAACTGAGGACCATCTTTCAAATCAAGTCTAACGGCCAGCCACGCTCTGAAAGGATTGAAGACGGATCCCGAACGGCCTTTGTTTCCCAGCCTGCGCCCGTTGGCGTATCCATCAAGCATGGCTAACGCTTCACCAAAAGTTCCATGCATCATGTACATTTTAGGACGTAGACAGATAGCTCTCACGATATCTGCAAACGTAAGTTCCAGGCGTGCCATATAATCTTAATGATGCAGCAACGATTAAGCCTTTAGCCAGTTTCAAACTCTAAACTGGTCTTCATGCGGCTTAATGTTAGCGGAGCGTAATGGAATTCGGGAAGATTATTCCACGGCAGTGAGGTCGGTGTTCGCGGGTCCCTGGTAGACGCGGCCTTCGGCACTGAATCGCGAGCCGTGACACGGACAATCCCACGTCTCTTCAGTAGAGTTCCACGCCACTACACATCCGAGATGCGGACAGACCGCCGTCATCTTGTGCACCTTGCCCGAGCGATCGCGATGAACTGCGACCTTCGAGATACCGTCACGCATGATCGCGCCCTCACAAGGCTTCAGCTCCGACTCCGACTTAATATCGCCCGCAGTTACATAGTCGGCGTACTGTCCTGCGACATTGATATTCTCCGACGCGTACTCAGGCAGCGCCCTTAAACGCACGCGCCCTGGGTTGTACAAGTCTTCCCACTTATTCTTCCGACCCTGAATCAAGTCCGTCACCAGCATGCCGGCGATCGTGCCGTGAGTCATGCCCTGACCTGAATCACCTGTCGCTATGAAAACGTTGTCTTCGTCGAGCGGATTGCGACCAATAAACGCCAGTCCGTCGACAGGCTCCATCACCTGTCCTGACCAGCGATACTTAACTTCAAGCATCTGCGGGAAACGTTCACGTGTCCACTGCTCGAGTCGACCGAACCGTTCCATGCCGTCGTTTTCCTGTCCGGTTTTATGATCCTCGCCGCCGACAATCAAAATGTCGTGTTCGGCTTCGCGCTGCAAACGCACGTAGTGATACGGATCGCCAGTGTCCCAGTAGAGCGCACGCTTGACTGCATTTTTCGGAACACTCACGCCGATCACGTAAGTCACGTAAGGCGCTTGCTTGGTGTGAATCGCAACGCGATCATTTACGGGAGTGTTAGTCGCCACGAGAATCACTTCGCAATTCACTACTGGTCCATGACTCGTTTCTACGTGGGCGTCCGCGCCGCCCTCGATCTGCGTGGCGTGAGTGTGACTAAACAGGCGACCACCATCACGCATGATCGCGCGTGTCAAACATTCGAGATAATTGAGTGGATGAAACTGTGCCTGGCGTGGAAAGCGCAACGCTACGCCGGTGTCGAATGAGTCGAGCGGAGCGCGTGCTACCTTTTCCACTCCGGTGAGTCCGGCGCGATGCGCCGCGGCCAACTCGTCGTCGAGTAGATCAACTTGATCCGGTGTAGCAGCGAACAGAAATCCGTCGAGCCACTCGAATTCGCAGTCGATCTTTTCGCGAATACAGATCTCGCTGATCTTGTTGATGGCTGCGGTATGACTCTCAGCCGTCAAACGAGAAGCTTCCGCACCGTGCAGCTTTTCGATCTCAACGTAACGATCGTCGTAAGCGTTTGAAAGATGCGCGGTGGTACGTCCCGTCATACCACCGCCAATCAAACCATCGTCAAGCACTACAACGGAACGACCCTCACGTCCCAAAAGGTAAGCCGTCGACAGTCCGGCGATACCCGCACCCACAATGCAAACTTCGGTGCGAATATCTTCCCTTAACCGTGCCTGAGACGGCGTGTTAGCCGTCGCCATCCAGATGGATGTGCTGGCCTGTGCGTCGTCTTTCATCGCTCCTTACTTCGACGGTGAGCCGATGTTGACGTCGATCCTCTTGTCGCCGCCAAACCACCGTCCTCCAAATACGAATAAAGCGCCTACGACAAGGATCACGAAGATTACGAGAACTGCCACGATGCCGGTGCTTGCTGTGCTGCTACCATCGTCTGCCATCTTTTTTCCTCCTGATGATTGATGAGCGACCTAGAAAGCGCTTAGGCCGCGGTTGTCTCGCCTCCAAGCAATGTCAAAACTTCGCCCGTCACATAACTGGAATCAACTTCCGACGCGAAATAAACAAACGCCGGCGCGATCTCTTCCGGTTGAGCCGGTCGCTTCATCGGCGTGTCGCCACCAAATTCGGCGACGTCCTTTGCTTTCTTATCGGCCGGATTGAGCGGTGTCCAAACTGGCCCAGGCGCGACGCAATTCACACGAATGCCTCGTTCGACGAGGTTCTGCGCCAATGATTTTGTGAACGCGTGAATGGCGCCTTTCGTGGATGCGTAGTCGAGTAACTCTTTACTTCCCTCGAGACCGGTGATCGATCCGGTGTTGACGATCGCGCTTCCCTCTTCAAGGTGCGGCAGCGCAGCTTTCGTCATGTAAAAGTACGCGTAGATATTTGTCTTGAACGTTCGGTCCCACTGCTCTTCACTCACGTCTTCAATACTTTCCTGGTGCTGTTGGAAAGCAGCGTTGTTTACGAGAATGTCTAACTTGCCAAACTCCTCGACCGTCTGTTCGACCAGCTTCTTGCAGACCTTTGGATCGCGCACGTCACCGGACAGCGCAACCGCGCGTTGACCTTCGGCCTCGATCGCGCGTTTTGTTTCGTCAGCGTCGCGCTTCTCTGGTTTCAAGTACGTAAACGCGACATCAGCGCCTTCACGCGCGAAGAGTACGGCGACTGCGCGGCCGATACCCGAATCACCACCGGTGATCAGCGCGACTTTCTCCTTTAGTTTTCCGGCGCCTGCGTACAGTGGCGCTTCGTATTTAGGTCGAGGATTTAGTTTCGCTTCCTCACCGGGCTTGCGCTGGTGCTGTGCCGGCATCGGCGACTTTGGTTGTTCAACTTTTTTAACTTCGCGCGTGCGTTTTGTCGTCTTCGCCTTTGCCCCGTTTCTGCTTGCCATGGCGTGACACTTTTGCAAATCACGATCCGCGGCATCGTGCTTGCGCACGTAGCGCAGTGGATTGATTTAGGGTGATTAGGTGCCCCGGAACTAAACAACCACGGGGTTCTGCTGTACAGGAAACCTACACTTTTAAGGAGGGTAACGAATGGCAAAGAAAGCGACGAAAAGTCATCGTGAGTTGATTGATACCGGTACAGACAAACGCTTTGTTAGACGAGATGAGAAAGGGCGATTCGACGAGGTTGCTGATGTTGGTCGCTCACTTGCGCAGGATCGAAAGCAACAAGCGAAAACGACGGTTCCACCGGGGCAAGGTGATCGTGGCGATCAGAAACGCAAGTAGAAGTGAAGCCGCGGATTACACTGATGAATCCGCGGCTTTCTTTCTCAAACGTTGGAAATAATCATTGAGCATTCGGGCATGACAAATCAAACACATCTGTTCAGGCAATTCCATCGTGGTCGAGCGAATCACGGCGCCACACCACGAACAGATAATGTCGTACAAAATGGGCTTGTCCTGCCCGGGCTTCCGAGGATCAATACGTGTACTCAAAATAACCTTCCTGACTGACCTGTTCTCTGTTTCACCAATGCACACTCAAATTTCGTTCCGGCAATGACAAATATTGAGCGACTGCAAAATATCGGCATACGACGGCTCGGCACTCCCAAACGTGGTTTTCGCTACAAACCACAAAGCGGGCGCCTCACCAATGAAGATCTCAAAAGAATTTACGATTTGAAAATTCCACCAGCGTGGACTGACGTCTTTATCAATCCCGCAGCAAAGGGACGAGTGCAGGTGATCGGAAAAGATGCCGCAGGACGTTGGCAGTACCTGTACCACGAAAGCCACACGCGCGCGCAGGAGTTGCGCAAGTTTCAACGAATCACAAAATTCGCGCAGGCCATTCCGAAGATGCGCGCCACGGTCGCGGGCCACTTACGCCAATCGGGCTTAACGCGTGAACGCGTGCTGGCGAGCGTCCTGCGAATTCTGTCCACCTGTTACATGCGGCCGGGCAGCGAAGTATATGCGAATGAAAATGGCAGTTACGGTATCGCGACGTTGCGTCGCAAACACGTCAACGTCAAAGGCGAACTGATTGAGTTTGACTTTCCCGGAAAGTCAGGCGTGCGACAACGTCGTGAGCTGCGAGATAAACAAGTTGCGCGGGTGATTCGCGCCTCGATGAAACTGCCCGGATACAACGTCTTCAAATATGTAAATGGCGAAGGCACTCCGGTGAAGGTAACGAGGCGTCACATCAACGACTACATCAAGGAAGTAATGGGAAGTCACTTCAGCGCGAAAGATTTTCGCACCTGGGCAGGCACACTCGTATGCGCGTGTGCACTCGCCCGCGAAGGCGATGAACTTCCGAAGCGTAAGACAGTCCGAAATAAAAAGATCGTGGCTGCGATTAAAGAGACGGCGGAGGTGTTGGGTAACACTCCCGCGGTTTGTCGCGGATCTTACGTTTGTCCGGAGATCATCAACGCGTTTGAAAAGGGACAAGTGATCGATAACTACGCTCAGAAACTCGACGACCTGATTGCGTATCGTGGCCGCGGCCTGCACAAAGCTGAACAGGCGTTACTGAAGTTTTTGAAACGTGGCGTGAAGTGACATCTTGGCACTGGTTTTGCCGAACGGCTGATGAACGTTGGGTTAGTGTTTCGATATCACCCATGGAGGATGTGTGAATGCAAGGTCCATTAAGAGGAATACTCGCGGGCGCGGCGGCGTGGAAGTTTGGTGGCGGATGTATCTCGACGATTCTGATCTTTATTATCG
>DATEWS010000061.1:0-4371 GCA_035257785.1 Pyrinomonadaceae bacterium | reverse complement strand
TCGAGAGTATCGAGCATCGTGGGCGCGACGATCAGGGTGTTTGGGTTTCGGAGTCGATTGATTCGTCCGGGCGGCGCGCGTGCCTGGGCCATCGGCGCCTTGCGATTATCGATACATCGCCCGGCGGTCACGAGCCGATGTTGTCGCATGATGGTCGTTACGTCCTCACCTTCAACGGCGAGATTTACAACTATCGCGAACTTCGAGAGGAACTGCGTTCTCGTGGGCACGAGTTTCAGACTGACAGCGACGCGGAAGTCTTGCTCGCTGCGATCTCCGAGTGGAGTTGGGATGCGTTGGCCCATCTCAACGGCATGTTTGCGTTCGCCGTCTGGGACAACAAAGAACGCACATTAACACTCGCGCGCGATCACGCCGGCATCAAGCCTCTCTATTACGCTGTCACTCCAGCCGCGTTTATCTTCGCCTCCGAGATTAAGGCAATCCTCGCGACTGGTTTAGTCAAACCGGAACTCAATCCCGAAGCGTTGCACCAGTTTCTGACTTTTCTCTGGTCACCGGATCCAAACACCCTCTTCGCAAACGTCAAGACAGTCCCGCCCGCGCACGTCCTTCACTTTCACGGCGACCAAGTCACACTCAAACAATGGTGGGACGTTTCGTTTACCGAGATTGACGACGGCAAAGACGAAGCGTGGTGGCGTGAACGTGTGCTCGACACGCTTGATCGCGTCGTGAAGATGGAGATGGTTGCCGACGTCCCACTCGGATCGTTTCTCTCCGGTGGCATTGATTCGTCAGGCATCGTCGCGATGATGGATCGTCACAGCAATGGAAGTCCGATCAGCACTTACACCGTCGGAATCGAAAGCGAAGATCTGCGTTACGACATCATCCCCGACGACGTGCAGTGGGCGCGCCGCGTCAACGAGCAATTGCAAACTGACTATCACGAGATCATGTTGAAGCCGTCGGTCGCCGAGCTGTTGCCGAAGCTCGTCTATCACATGGAAGAGCCGCCGATCGACATGGCGATTCCGAGTTATCTGATCTCGAACGCCGCCCGCGAGACGCTGACGGTGATGCTGTCAGGCATGGGCGGCGATGAAGTGTTCGCTGGTTATCCGCGACAGATGGCGATGAAGATTGCCTCCGCATTCGATCCGGTGCCGAATCTTCTTCGTCGCCCGTTGATGAAGACGGTTGCAGGCGCTTTGCCTGGCGGCCTGCCGGGAAAGTTTACCGCGCCACTCCGCAACGCCAAGAAGTTTGCGCGCAGTGCCGCACTCGATTTCGAGGATCGTTATCTTGGCTTTGGCACCTACTTCACCACTGAGATGAAGCAGCGATTGTATTCGGACCATTGGCGCTCGCTCACGAGCGAATACGATCCATACGAGGCGCATCGCCGGTACTTCGCGCGTGTTGCGGATGCCGACCCGTTGAATCAACTCCTTTACGTTGATCTAAAAACTTTCCTGCCGTGTCTCAATCTTCTAACGACTGATAAGACGTCGATGGCCGCGAATCTCGAGGTCCGCGTTCCGTTCCTGAATCGCGAGATGATCGAGATGGCGGCGCGCATGCCGCCGCGACTAAAGCTCCACGGGCTGACGCGCAAGTACGTGCTGAAGCGAGCGCTTGAAGGCGTGTTGCCGAAAGAGGTGATCTGGCGGCGTAAGGCCGGGTTCGGAGCGCCAATCCGATCGTGGCTTCGCGGCGCGCTTCGGCCGCTGATTGACGACCTGTTGTCCGAGGAAACAGTGAAACGCCGGGGTATCTTCCGACCGCAGGAAGTCAGGCGGGTCATCGAAGCAAACTTTTCCGGGCGCGAAGACTATAACCTCCAGGTTTTTCAGCTACTTGGCCTCGAACTCTGGCACCGGACCTTCATCGATTAACGAAGCAAAACATTGACAATCACGCTTCTACCAGTCTAATCTGCACATGGCGAACCGCCCACGGGTCGCCGACCTTCTGAAGCCCTCACGGCCTCGAAAGTCTTTAGCCCCAAAATGCCATGATTCGACTCGACGAACTCGAAACGTCAACAGGCAATGGACTGCACCCGGCGCATGCGTCTGGGGGACGCCAGTGTGTCCTGCTGGTCGAAGACGACCCAGCGTTGCGACGTTATCTGGAGGTCGTACTCGAACGCGCAGGTTATTCAGTTATTTCGGCGGGCGATGGTCTGGAAGCCATGAAGTCGCTGCTGGCAGAACCGGTTGACGTAGTGGTGACAGACGCGTTGATGCCGAATCTTGATGGATACGAGTTGTGTCGATTTGTGAGGAACAGCAGTCACCTCGCTCACCTGCCGATCATCCTGCTCAGCGCGCTCGATCCACGCAACACTACTGACGAATCCGAGCAGGTGGACGCGTTTCTCGCGAAGCCAGTCTCACCTGAGGATCTGCTGTCGACGATCTCAAATCTAGCCACGGATTCACGCGGATAAACGCGGATCTTATTTCACATTCTGAATCAGGAAGTCGAGTGGGGTATAGGGGATGCCCTGCGCTGAAGCGACTGCTTCGTAAGTGCAATGGCCGGCGTGAGTGTTGACGCCCTCTTTAAGACCCGGATCGGTCGCAATCGCCTCAAGGAAGCCTTTTTTAGCTAGTTTCAGAGCGTAAGGCAGCGTTGCGTTCGTCAATGCGAAGGTTGATGTGCGCGGTACTGCGCCCGGCATGTTCGCGACGCAGTAGTGCAACACGCCTTCAACGTAGAACGTGGGATCCGAGTGTGTGGTCGGGCGTGAGGTTTCAATGCAACCGCCCTGGTCCACTGCGACGTCAACGATCACTGCTCCGTTCGGAACGTCTTTCAGCATCTCGCGCGTCACGAGCTTCGGCGCCGCCGCGCCCGGCACAAGCACTGCGCCCACGATCAGATCAGCTTGCGAGATTGCATCGTGAATCATGTAGGCACTTGACGCGAGCGTCGAGATTTTCGAGAGGAAAATATCGTCGAGCTCGCGAAGTCTATCGAGATCTCTGTCGATGATAATGACTTGAGCGCCCATTCCGACGGCCATCTTCGCCGCGTTTGTGCCGACGACACCGCCGCCGATGATCACGACTCGAGCTGCAGGCACACCCGGCACGCCGCCCAACAAAATCCCTCGTCCGCCAACCATCTTCTCGAGATAGTGCGCTCCGACCTGGATCGCCATGCGACCAGCAACTTCGGACATCGGCGTCAACAATGGCAACGTGCCGCGTCGATCGGTAATCGTCTCGTAAGCGATGCCAGTGACTTTGCGTTCGATGAGTTGTTTAGTCAGCTCACGATCCGGAGCGAGATGAAGGTACGTGAAGAGCAGTTGACCTTCGCGCATGCGCGGATACTCGGGCGCGATCGGTTCTTTCACTTTCACGATCATGCCGGCATTCGCCCAAACTTCGTCAGCCGACCCGATAATCTTTGCGCCCGCGCGTTCGTAGAGTGAATCTTCAAAGCCCGAACCGGCGCCGGCGTTAGTCTCAACGCGAACGTCGTGACCCGCATCTTTGAGCGCGCGCACGCCCGCGGGCGTGAGTCCGACTCGATACTCGTTGTCCTTAATTTCCTTTGGAAGGCCGATGATCATTGAGGCGACTCGACCTGGTCGATTTGCGCGCGTTGCAGCTTGCCGCTGAAGTCAACGTAGATCGACTTCCACTCAGAAAAGATGTCGAGCACCTGAGTTCCGGCTTCGCGATGACCATTGCCGGTCGCTTTTGTGCCGCCGAACGGCAGGTGCACTTCCGCGCCGATCGTCGAAGCGTTCACATAGAAGATACCGGTATACATCTCGTTCATCGCTTTGAAGGCGCGATTGACGTTTTGAGTGTAAATTGCGGCCGACAGTCCATAGCGAACTCCATTCGCGATCTGAATCGCGTCTTCGAGTGAGTTTGCCGGAATGACAGTCGTTACTGGTCCAAATATCTCTTCCTGCGAGATACGCATGTCGGGCGACGCATCAGTGAAAACAGTAGGTTCGATGAAGAAGCCGTTGGCGTAGTCGCCGCGCGAGAGACGTTTGCCACCGCAGGCGAGTGTCGCGCCGTCGTCGTTACGCCCGATGCGGATGTAATTCATGATCTTCTCGACGGCGTCGTTATTGATCACTGGACCAACATCCGTCTTCGGATCGGCGCCATTACCGACGCGCAGTGCCTTCGCGTGCTCGACGAGCCTCGTCACGAACTGTTTGTAAACTTTCTTATGGACCACAAGGCGCGACGACGCGGTGCAACGTTGTCCTGACGTACCAAAGGCGCCCCAAATGGCGCCTTCCACAGCTAGATCGATATCGGCATCGTCCATCACGATGATGGCGTTCTTGCCGCCCATCTCGAGCGAACAGATGGCATTACGCTCGGCGCACGCCGAAGCGACGATACGGCCAGTCTCAGTCGATCC
>DATEWS010000060.1:0-5151 GCA_035257785.1 Pyrinomonadaceae bacterium | reverse complement strand
CAGTGCGACCGAAAGCTCGTGCAGCAATTCGCAGACGCGCGCCGGAACAAGTTTGGAAGTAATGTCCGAGAGTTTCTTCTCCATCCTCCGGCGGCGATCGCCAACCATTCGAATGTAGTTTAGAGCGAGATTCGATTGACTTCTCAGGAGACTCACAAATTCGTGTTTGTTAAAAACCAGGAGTGTCACGTCATCGAGCGCTTGGGCCATGTTGCTGCGTAATGACTCGTCGATGAGGGCGAACTCACCAAACATCTCGCCGGCGTGGATGATGTCGATCGCGATCTCTTTACCCGAATCCGAGATGACTGACAGTTTGATTCTTCCCTTGTTCAGGAAATAAACGGAGTTGGCATTGTCGCCTGGCAAGTAGACAAACTCTCCACGCTCTTTACGAAGGCAGCGTGCGGCCGCGTTAATTGTTTTCATCTCGACTTCAGATAAGCCTGAAAACAACTGAACTCGCTGCGGGTAATGAGAGTGGCTAGTAGGACCGTTTTCGTGACTCGGATCGGATGTGTATTGAGGCTGCCCGTTAACTCGTGAGAATGGGACGACAGACATTGCTAACTCCTCTTCCTTTCTAAACTCAACCGCAGTCAATAGCCAGCCGGCGATTGCGATTCAATCCGGCTGCAGCCAGCAAGTGAATAAGTTATTCACATTCCCGGCAGGAAACTACGGTGTTAACACCCGCTCCCGCGAGTGTTTCCACTTGATTCAGTTGATTCGAGATCATTCCTGGACACAGTACAGGGAGCGGACGGTAAGGATGTGTTCCATTTGTGCATTACTTGCGAAGCCAACCGCCGGAAAATCCGGCGCGGCGAAGCCCGGTGACGATGTAAGGACAGCTTCGCATCAACTGCCAGATAAACTCTGATCGATAGTTCTCGATCATCAAGACTATCGGACCCTGATCCAGACCGTAGTAGCCCTTTGAAATCCATCCATTGTTCGAAGCTCCGGAAAACGTCGGGTTGAAACTGCACTTGAATCCATACTTACTGGTCATCTCAGGAAAGCTTTGGTCGAAGTAACGGATCGAGGGCAAGACAATCTCAGGAGCGAACGGAAGCGAAGCGATCACGGCCCACGGAGCGAGGGTGCCGTCGTCCGGTCCGTCCGGAATACCGCGGTTTATGTAGTCATAGAATTGGCGTTCCTTGCCTTCGATCTTTTCAATTGCTGGTCCAGGACCATCGCTCGCGGTAACACCCCAAATGAATTCGCCATAGCCTTTGAAGCCTCTGGGGTTCTCAATCGCGTACTGTTGTTGAGCGTACGTCGCGCGACGGCTGTTTTCGAAATAATCGATCCCTCTCTGCCGCATGTAATCGTCCTGAATGGAGCGAAAATCGATCCACATGTGCGAAAGCTGATGGATGAAGAGCGGACCAGCGTAGACGAAGTCGTATCCATAAAGACTTCTCCATTCATAAGTCCTAATCCAAGCATCGTAACTGTCTTTGGGTAACGGGTGTGTTGGTGAGGCGAGTCCGAGAACGTACAGAATCAGCGCTTCGTTGTAGCCATTCCAACGATACTTTAAGAACCCATCTTCGGGCGTCCAACCGTGCGTTACCGTGTCTGCACCATTTTGCGCCCACGGCCAATCGGCGCGTCGATAGAGGGCCGTAGCGAGATCGCGAATTTCACCTTCCTCTTCAGTGTCACGATTGAAATACTCGGCAGCCGTCAATGCACCCGCGATCACGAACGTCGAGTCGATTGTCGAGAGCTCGCAATCAAACGCACGGCGGCCAGTCTTCATGTCAAGAAAATGATAGTAGAAACCCTTGTATCCCGTGGCATCAGGTTCCGGACCCTGCTTGCTATTCCAGAAGAAGCGCAGTGACGTCAGTGTTCGCCTAATCGCGTCGTCGCGCGTAATGAAACCGCGCTCGACACCGACAGGATAAGCAGCCAGGGCAAATCCGGTTGGAGCGATACTGCAAGGTGCGCCCTGGCGAGTGCTGTCGGGCACCAGGCCGTTCTCAGGATTTGTCTCCTTAAGGAAATAATCAAAGGTAAGGCGCTGGAGCTCTTCAAGCTCGAGCTCCGAAAACGGCCGTGGCCTCGACTCCGTCCGCGGTCTCTGTTCGAAATCCGCCATACTGATCAGTAATTAGCTGAACGCGCAGCTAAACCGCGTTTCAGCCGTTCGTCACAAACATTCCAGGCTATGTTGGAGAAGAATGCCTCGATGTATTTAGGTCGCTCTGCCGGTTTGTAGTCGAGCAAAAAGGCATGCTCCCACACGTCCATCACCAATACTGGATTGAATCCCGCGACGTTGCCTGTCTCATGTAGCGTAATCCAGTGATTAGAGAGTCGTCCATTCGCCGGATTCTCGTAACAGATGGCCCAACCCACGCCGCGCATCTTGCCGATACCAACAAAATCCGCCTTCCAGATGTCGTAGCTGCCAAAGGTCGCTTCTGCCGCACGAAAGAAAGCAGAGTTCTTCTCGGGATCACCCGAACCGTCTCGCTTCATGTTGCCGAAATAGTATTCGTGCAGGACCATACCGTTGTATTCGAAGCCTAAGCGGCGCGTGAGTTCGGAGTAAGCTGGCACCTCGTCCTGATCCACTTTGCCGTCTCTTAGAAACTCGGAAATCCGATCTGACAAATTGTTGGTCTCTTTGACGTAACCCTCGTAGAGTTTGAAGTGCATCTCCAACGTCCGATCGGAAATGCCATTCAAGCCACTCAGATTGAACTGCTTGGCCTGATATGAATTCGTATTGATCATTCCATCACTCCTCTTTATTAACAGTTAATTTCAATCTCACCAAACACTCGTTTCATTTTGTTGTCGCAAGAGCGGCAGTTCTTTTGGGACTTTCCAGGTTCGACCGAAGGCTTTTCGGCTTTCCTTGCACTGGGTGGGCCAAGGGGCGCTTTAGCAATTCAACGATAGGGCTATAGCCACGTTCTATCGCAACCACCGAGGCAGTTGTACCCGGTCTGCAGATTGTTTCGGGATTGGCGCCACTATTGAGCAAAGCTCGAGTGATTCCGATATCACCGCTACCTGCAGCAAGCAGCAGAGGCGTACAACCACAACTAGCCTGCACATTTACGTCCGCTCCAAAATCCAGCAATGTTTGCACGGTAGAAGCGTGGAGATTGACAATAGCGAACATTAGCGCAGTGCGTCCCTCATGATTTCGCGCATTTACGTCAGCTCCATTCAGGAGTAACGCTTTGACAGTCTCGCTTTGACCATTAAGGGCAGCACGCATCAAATCCGTGTTTCCTCCTTCATCTCTTTCATCAATTATTTGCATTCGCGACATGAAAGTCTCCTCGTTCTGATCTCCGCTGCTCAAAGCCATGTCTAAGTGGTACCGGCAAATCCGATTTCCGGGTCAGCGATCAAATGCGTGGCTTAGACGCGCGAGGGCGAGAGCGCCTAACGCGAGACCAAAATCGCGTAGCGCGATGTCGTAGTAGCCTGGAATCATCAGCAGGTTCACCACGATCATTAAGAGCCAAGCGGAAACGATGTACGCAAAAAGTTTTGGCTTAAACAACACTCCGAGTCCCGCGACGATTTCGACAACGCCGGCGATGAGCATCAACTCGTGACCGTGACCGCCGACCATTTCGTTTACGAACGGGGGTAAGTACTGCTCCCAGTTGACGAGTAGATTGAAAAACTTGTCCAGTCCCGCGACTATCGGTGCGACGACGAAGGCGACGTGCAAGATTTGGTAAGCCTGATACGCTGGGCCAGAGACGTGGGCCTCAGCAAGTCGCTTCTTTCGCAGAGTGGTTCGGGTTGAGCTATCGATAATGTGTTCCATCTTTCATGTCCTTCCACCCAAGATTGATTATCAACTTAAAGGAAGGTCCAGATGGTTCATAGCGTGGAAACACCCGTTTTGCACACGTGTTCTCACGGTCATCGGTCGCCCTTAGATAATCACTGTTGGAATCGGGTCGGTACCGCAACGCGGTAGCGTCGGGTTAACCGTGGATGTCTTATTCCATTAAGGATATCGCACATACGAGACTGACCCGACGCTACCGCGTTACGGTACTGACCCGATTCCAAGTGCAACTCCTGACTCTTGAGGCAAAGCGCCCTTAGATAGAGGACAACATATCTTCCAGTTCGACCGTGCGCGGAAACAGTAGGTTGTTTTCCAAATGGATGTGCTGATGCAGATCAACTTCCAATGCTGTCAGCGCGCTGTATAAGGTTTTGTAACTGATGCATCCATCCGGCGGGACAGAGTAGTCCGAACTGGCCTCACGGATTCTTCCCAAAATGTATCCAGCAGCGTCGTGCTCGCCCATCATTACGCGCACCGGATTCTGCACAGTTCGAAAAGGCGGTGGCGGAAGAGTTTGATTCGCTACCGTCGCTTCCTCCATTCGAACTATATAGGGAAAGAGCACGTTCTCTTCTTTCAACATGTGTGATTCGAGCTCCCCGCGCAGCTTTCCAAAATGTTCCTGAATCTGAAAGAGTTCCGGATGGTTTTCCCCGTGCACACCAGAAACTTTGGCGAGTAGAGCTTCCAGTCGCACCAACTCCTCTCGCGTAAACGCGTGATGTTTATCAACAATATGAGTGATTAGTTCAGCCTGCGATAACGCTTGCCAATCCCTTGCGGCTGAAGTTGAAACAGATTCCAACTCAGCATTGAGCGAGTCGAGTACTTCGTCCACTGAAACCCCAACCGCGGTACAAGCATCCACCAGACTCTTGCCGCCACCACAGCAGTAATCAATCCCGAGTTTTTCGAAGATCCGAGTGGCCGCCGGTATCTCGAGTGCGTACTCTCTAACAGTTTTTGTGTTCTTCGACATAATTGCTTCTCCTCACCGACAGGCTACGCCAGGGTACACGTCGACGGAATGACTTAAATCACGCTTAGCCGAAAGAAACCGAGATGCTTACAAGAGATTCATTTGAGGTGTGACATTAGTCATATCGCTTGGTCATGGACGCGTCTATGCTGGTGTGTTTTTGATTGGAAACACTTACGTGCGATTGTCCGCCGCGGTTATCGAAGGGAGAATGGGATGAGTAATGTACTGACAATGACCACCCCAGGTGCGAGTCTCAGTCAACAAAAAATGCCGGGTCATTGGGTGCTGGCACGACTGGGGAAACGTGTGTTGCGACCCGGAG
>DATEWS010000059.1:0-2496 GCA_035257785.1 Pyrinomonadaceae bacterium | reverse complement strand
AACAGCGGGGGCAAGCCCCTCTTCCTGACTTGTTCTTTTATTGTTGATCCCCTATTTCCAGCGGAACTTTCCTGCGCCTAAAGCGTCTAACTTATAACAATTATTGCGCGCAAGAAAATCGACTTGCGTCGTTCTTTGTTTGTCAAAAGACAATCGTCAAATACTGCGAGGTGGCTATGAAGAAAAGGACTATCGCGGTTCTCGTCGCGCTGTTAACTTTCGCCGTCGGCGTCGCAATTGCTCGGTTCACCTTACCTCGTTTTCGAACACTTGCCCCACCTCCGCCGGCAAGACACGAAATTCAGCTCAGCAATTACCGACTTTCCGGACCATACGAGCACGAAAATCTCACCATTTTCCTTGTGCATGGTCCAGACCAGGCGTTTAGTGGTCCATACACTCCGTTGCAACAGGCGTTGGAGCGCAAAGTGGTGGCGGTGTATGAGACGAGCGAGGTGAATGAACTCGCGATCGAGAATCGCTCGGGGTCGGAAGAAGTGTTCGTCCAGGCTGGCGATATCGTTAAGGGCGGGCAGCAGGATCGCACGCTTGCGGTCGATCTAATCGTGCCCGCCAAGTCGGGAAGGATTCCGATCGACGCATTCTGCGTGGAATCGGGGAGGTGGACCCAGCGTGGCAACGAGAGCGCTGCGGAGTTCAGGACGTCGCAGGACATGGTCGCGACCAAAGAACTAAAATTGGCGACCAAGGCCGAGGGCTCTCAGGCCAAGGTTTGGCGGGAAGTGGAAACAGCCAAGGCCGAACTTAGTGAGAGTATGAATGCGGACGTTGCTGGTGTCGCTTCGCGATCAAGCATGCAACTGGCGCTGGAGAATGAAAAGGTTCGGGAGTCGGCGGCAAAGTACGTCAATGAATTAACGTCACTGGTTGACGAACACAGCGACGTGATCGGGTTTGTTTTTGCGATCAATAACAAGCTGAACAGCGCTGACGTGTACCCGTCGCATGCGATGTTCAAACAATTCTGGCCGCGGTTGTTGAAAGCTGCTGCGATTGAGGCCGTGAGTTCGCCTGCCGCCGCTGGAACTGCGAACGAAGGACTATCGATCAAGGCTGTCGGTGATTTTATTGTTGCGGCTGAAAAGGGGAGTGAGTCGTTGAACGAAGTGACGAAGCGCACACACATGGTGAAACGCGAATCGGAGCAGGGCATCTTCTTCGAAACCCGCGACATGGCACATGGCGGAGCGTGGATTCACCGAAACTACCTGACGCCGTAAAATTTTTTCACGCAAAGGCACAAAGCAAACACACAAAGGCGCAAGGAAGAAACTGCCTTCTTTGTGCCTTTGTGAAACCAAACCTTGACACGGACGCGATTCTAAATAAAATACGGACGTTCGTTTTTATAGGCGGATGCCCAAACTCAGTCCCAGCGCGATCGAGAAGAATAAGAGTCGTATCGAAGAGGCGGCCAAAAAACTCTTCATCAAACAGGGCTTTCACGCCACTTCGATGCGCAACATCGCCGCCCGCGCAGGGACTTCGCTCGGTAACGTTTACAACTATTACCGCACAAAAGAGGACATCCTCGGTTCGATAATTAAGAAGTATCAGACGACCATCGACGGCCGTCTGCGTTCGATCTTTGACGAGATTGACGAACCACTCAAACCCGAGTCGCTGGTTCGATTTGGCCAGCAGATCAAGAAGATGGTGAACGATCACCACGACTTCTGGCTGCTGATGTACATCGACGTGCTCGAGTTTGAGAATCGCCACTTCCGCAAGATGTTTGAAGGCCTGGTTCACAACCTGCGCCGGCGCTTCGCCACGCAGTTTGCAGAGCTGAAGAGCCGTGGCGCGGTTCATACTGACGTCGATCCGGCCGTCGGTTTCACGGCCCTGTACATGCAATTTTTCAATTATTTTCTGGTAGAGAAGTTGTTTGGGGGTAATCGTCATTTCGGTTTGAGCGACGAGCAGGTGATCAAGCAGTTGACGGACATGTATTGTCGCGGTTTGTTAACCAACAGCATTAGCCACAAAAAGGCACACAAGGCACAAAAAAATTAAGAAAGCACAGCCCCTCCTTTCGTGTCTCTTGCGGCCCAAAGAAAAACGAACGTTCGTGTTTTTGCAGGAGGAAGATTATGTTTAGCCCGATTCGAGTAGCTCTCAGTTTTGTTTTGATCGTTTTTTGCTGCGCCGCGGCTGCGTTCGCGCAGGGCGGCACCGGACAGTTGAGTGGCAACGTGGTTGATGCGAACGGCGCGGTAGTGAGTGGCGCGAGCGTCAAGCTCACCAGTCTCGTTACGGCGCAGGAGCGCGAAGCCGTCACCAACGAATCAGGTGATTTCGTCTTTACGTTGTTGCCAGCCGGCTCCTACAAACTCGAGATTACGGCGAGTGGCTTTCGCACCGTCGTCGTCGATGAAGTGAAGATCAACGTTACCCAAACGACCACGCTGCCGGTGCGTCTCGATCCGGCAACCGTCTCAGGAATGGTGACGATTCAAGCGGAGACTCCGCTCG
>DATEWS010000058.1:0-2066 GCA_035257785.1 Pyrinomonadaceae bacterium | reverse complement strand
GAGCCAAACCGAATAGATCTGCGACGATGTCGGCGCGTTTCCACCGCCGGTGTTCTCGACGCGCTGGAAAAATAGTTTGCGGCCGTCTGGTCCAAAATGCGGGTTGCCGTCGTTGGACGCGTCGAACGTCACCTTGTGCGGTTCTTTCTCCTGACCTGACGACGCGATCATGTAGACATCATTCGTGCGCGCCGCATCCGGCTTCGAGTATGCGATCCACTTTCCATCCGGCGACCAGACCGGGCCGCCGAAGTTTCCGTAGTGCGAAGTGTCGAGCACGACGACCTGCTTCGTTGCGACCGTCAGTTTGCGCAAGTTGTTATCAGATGAAACGAATGCGATCTCCTTCGAATCAGGAGACCAGTTGTAACCAAACTTGAGCGCATCGATGTCGGTCAGTTTCTGTGCCGGCGCCGAAGCATCAGTCGGAACCACGTAGAGTTCTTCGCGTCCACTCTGGTCGGAGATGTAGGCCAGCAACTTGCCGTCAGGTGAATAACTGACTGCACGATCGCGCGCGGGTCCGTCAGTGAGTTGCTTCAGATCGCCTTCGTCAACCGGAGCGGTAAAGATCTCACCGTGAATCGAGATGGCGATGCGTCGCGACGACGGCGCGAGATCGTAATCATCGGCTTCGGAGTTGAACGTGCGCAGCTCGGCGAGGTTGTCCTGTGTTTCAGCGTCGATGTTTAGCGTGATTGGAGTTGCGCGTTTTGAGTTGACATCGAGTTTCCAGATACCGAAGTCGTGTTCGAAAACGATCGTGCGACCATCGGAGCTTATGGCCGGCCAACGAACGTCGCCGGATTTGAAACTCGTGATCTTATCGGCCTTGCCGCCGTTTTCCGAGACCCGCCAGATGTTCGTTAAACCGCCGCCGTCGCGATCGCTGACGAAGTAAATGAAGCCGTCGTGTCCCCACATGGGCCATGAATCAAGACCATCGAAATCGGTGACCGGCGTAAACTTCTTCGCCGCGGCGTCCATGATCATGATGTCGCTCTGCATCGCGCCCCGGTAATACTTGCGCCAGTAAACCTGCGCCTTCTGGTTGTAAGCGAGTCGCTTCCCGTCCGGTGAATACGACGCTTGCACGCCCATGTCAGTGCCGGCTTTCCACGGCATGCCGCCGTCGATGCTGACGAGATAAAGCTGCGCCGTGAAGTCTTCGCCGCGGTTGCTGCTGAACAAAACCGAGCGCGAGTCGTTGGACCATCCGAGCACAACGTCGTCAGCGGAATGTGTGGTCAACTGTTTGGGGTTGCCGCCATTCGCGGGAATCAGATAGACGTCGAGATTGCCGTTACGGTCGCTCGAGAAGGCGATCCACTTGCCGTCGGGCGAGAAGCGCGCGTAAACATCGCGTGCGCGATTGACGGTGAGACGTTGCACGTTCTGGCCGTTTTCGTCGGCGGTCCAAATATCTCCGAGATAAGTGAAGACGATGCGACCGTTGTGATAATGCGGATAGCGCACGAGACGCGCTTCGCGTCCAAACGTCGAAATGGCAGTGAAAAGAAACAGGGTGGTGGCGAAGAGAGTGATGGTAGTTTTCTTCATGGCTCCTGACCTACGTCAAAAATGGGTTGGAATACTCGAATGCGGAGGCTGGATTATAGCATCTGCGAGAGATATGGCATCATTGGCCGCGTGATTACTTGTCGAAAAATGAACGCGACGGAGGTGCCCGACGCGTTTCATATGCTCAGCGACTTTTTGACCGCTGACGAACACTATCTCGCGAGCAGCCAGGCGTACGGCGACCTCGGCGTTGCCGGACTCAATAACGCACTCGATCTGTTTTTGGAACACCCGGAACTCGGGTTCGTCTGGATGGCTTACGACGAGAACGGGGTCGCCGGAATTTGTGTGGTGTGTTACGCGATCTCGACGTCGATGGGATCGGTCGTCGCGAAACTCGACGATGTTTCCGTGAAGCCCGATCGACGCGGTAAGGGCATCGGTTCTGAAATGCTGAACCAGCTCAAGGATCAGCTAAGAAAAGAAGCGGTCACGCGCATCGACGTGGCGGTGCACCTGCAAAATCCCGAGGCACGGAGCTTTTA
>DATEWS010000057.1:0-13057 GCA_035257785.1 Pyrinomonadaceae bacterium | reverse complement strand
CCGGTTCCCCTCACAGGAACGCGCAAAGCAATTGTTTTCGATGATTCGCCGGCAGCAAACTGGACTGTGCCGTCAACGTACTTCAACTCCGGGTTAGAAGTTAAAGCGACGTAAACACAGGACGCGACATCGTTCAGGTTGCCCGTGCGTGTAACAGTAATCGGAACTTCCGCATTCTCGTACATCGTGAAGGAGGGCGCCGTGAAGCCAACGACACTCGAAGCGAACTTAGCTGGTGCATGAAGTGGTTGCCAGTCGGCATGAACATCGGTGAATGTCGCTAGACCACTATTG
Organism: Pyrinomonadaceae bacterium; assembly: GCA_035257785.1. GTDB lineage: Bacteria > Acidobacteriota > Blastocatellia > Pyrinomonadales > Pyrinomonadaceae > PSRF01. Next base: position 12,763 of record DATEWS010000057.1, on the reverse strand, counting down.
AAGCCATACTTACCGCGATTCGAAATGTTAATCGGATTGCTGCCGTCGGCATTCATTACGATGATCTGTGGTGCAGGTTCGAGAATGCCCTTCATTTCCGGAGAAAAGCTCGCAAGAATTTTGGCGCCGTCGGGCGACCATCTTGGTGAAGAGTAGCCACCGCAATCATTCGGATCGTTAGTTAAGACCCGGCTGTTGCTGCCATCAGCATTCATCACATAAATCGCGGCTGCTATGCCGGCTCGGCAGGTGCGAGACCTGGTAAAGAGAATCTTACTGCCATCAGGCGACCACGCCGGCTGAGCGCCATAAACCCCGGTGCCGGTATTTTCAGGATTGGGAAATAATCGTTGATTGCTTCCATCCGGATTCATTACCCAAATTTTCGATTTACTGTCTCGGTTGCTCGTAAACGCAATCTGCTTACCGTCGGGCGACCAGGCGGCGCTGCTGTTTAGACCAGAATCGCGGGTGAGTTGGACCAATCCGCTTCCATCGACATTCACCACGTAAATATCAACGGATGGTTTGTCCATTCCGACAGTGCCTCTCCTGCCTGCGGAAAACGCAATCTTTCCGCCATCCGGTGACCATGCTGGTTCTCCCGGATCCATGACTTTATCCGTGACAAGCCGCGCGTTACTGCCATCAGCATTCATTACATAAAGCGAAAAGAGATAATCCCGGTTGCTAATGAACGCGATCTTTGTTCCGTCAGGTGACCACACCGGGTTGCTATCGTAGACGGGTGAGAAATCCGGCAGTCGTTCACTGCGCGACTTGTCATCCGTTATACGCGTTGGACTGCTCCCGTCAGGGTTCATTGACCAGACACTTAACCCTTTGTAATCACGGTCACTGATGAAAACTATTTTCCCGTTGTGCCGGCCTCGCAAAGACTTTTGCGTAACTTGCACAGGTACGCTCTGTGTGGCCGGTGTCATTGCCACACCTAATACAGCGCCGGTAATCAGCAGCGCCAGATAGTGCACTGCATGGCTTTTGCGCGTTCTACTCATCGCTTGCGATCGCCTCTGACAACCTAAACGCTGGTCGGGAGAGTTAGTTCATATAAGATCATTGGCAACGCATCGTTTGTGATCTGCTATCCGTATCTATCTGTCGCTTGTTTGATTCGAGTTTTCCAGCAGTTCCTTGAGATAGCCCTGCCAGATCGATGCTATGGTATGTGTGCCGTGCCCGCGAGTTTGATCTGTAATCGGTAACAGCACGTATCGACCGTTCTTCACGCGCTTAATCTCCCGCTCCATTATTCCCAACTCAGGCGGATTGATCAGATCGTCAGCAGAGTTAATTGCGATCAGAGGCGCTTTGATCTTTTCAAGCGTGGGAGATGGATTGTATTCACGCGACGAGTCGAAGTAGTAGAGCATGTCGTTGGCATCGCTTCGCATGACGCCGCTCTTCACCCGCTCCTCGTAGAATTTATCGGCGGCATCACGGGTCGGCGCCTGCTTGTGCCACTGCAACGGCGCGCTTCCCATTAGTAGCAGGATATTCTGAGCAGCGGTCAATCCCTGTACTGGCTCAGTTTTGTATTCACCGTTATTCCAGGTCGGATCGTTGCGAATCGCGTCCATAATCATCTTGCGCATCATTCGATTGCGACCAGCAATTTCGACTGGCATGCTCGCCAGCGGCATCAGGGCGTCCATGAAGTCGGGATAAGTCTCACCCCAAACCCAAGTGTGCATGCCGCCCATTGAAGTGCCCATCACGAGACGCAGGTGATTGACGCCGAGTTTCTCAGTGATGAGTCGATACTGCGCGAGGACCATGTCGTCATACGTGTAGTGAGGAAACTTCATGTGGAGTCCGTTGCTGGGTTTGCTGGATCCACCATGTCCAATGGCGTCGGGAAGGATGATGAAATATTTAGTGGCGTCGAGTAGTTGACCGGGTTCAAAGAGGACGTTGGCAAACTGTGGCGAGAGAAACTGCGCACCCGTACCTCCAGTGCCGTGCATAATCAGCACCGCGTTGCGTACGACTCCGCTGTTGTCTTTCGCTGGTGTACCGATAGTCAGATAATGAAGTTTGAGTTCGGGGAGAGTCTCACCTGAGCGAAACTTGAAGTCGTTGATCGTAAAGTCACCCGCGACCGGTGCCGGATAGTTTCTTTGTCGTTCCGGAGTTGTTTGAGAGAACGCGGGTGAGCAAGCGGCGGCGACGATTATCAGAATTCGCAGGATGCGAGTGCTCAGATTGGACATGCAACCTCTTCTATTAGTAACAAGATTGTGAAATCATGCTTCAGGTATAGGGTGACGCTATCACATAAAATCGCGCGGAAAAAGACAAGGGGCAAGGATTATGGAAAACCTGCTTAAAGATCTTCGTTACGCTTTTCGTAGTTTGGTGAAGCGTCCAGGCTTCACCATTGTGGCAGTGCTCACGCTGGCGCTGGGAATTGGCATAAATACAACGGTCTTCAGCCTGGCGAATTCTGTTTTCCTCAGGCAACTGCCGGTTGCTTCTCCACAAAACCTCGTCTGGATCTTTTCGGATCGTGATAACCCAACCTCTTATCCGGAGTATCTCGAGTATCAGCAACAGACTGACCTCTTCGATGGCGTGATGGCTTACGAGTGGGTGGGGTTGAATCTTGGAAGCAACGGACAATCGGAACGCGTTGAAGGCACTCTCGTGTCAGGTAATTATTTTGACGTCCTGGGAGTCAAGCCCGAATTGGGTCGCACATTTCTACCAGATGAGGATAAGACTCCAGGTGCGTCTCCAGTCGCTGTCATCAGTCACAACCTTTGGCAGCGTAGTTTTAATAGCGACGCAACCGTCGTTGGCAAGTCGATGGTCCTCAACGGTGTTCAATTCACGATCGTGGGTGTGGCGCCACATGAGTTCGTCGGGGCCGAAGAAGCTTTTCCGCGGCAGATTTGGATTCCGCTGACGATGCAGGGGAGCGTTAGACCAGGCCCTGCTGGTGTCAGCAATGCGTTGGGCAGCCTGAATAACAGAAACGTGCGCACTCTCAATGTAATGGCACGTTTGAAGCCCGGCGTGACGCTACGGCAGGCACAAGCAGGAATGAATGTAGTGGCGAGTCGACTCGCGCAGAACTATCCGGAGTCAAACCGCAACTTCCAAATCGCACTGTACACAGCAGGCAACGGCCGGCCCTTCTTTCGAGCACTGCTAAAACCCGTCACGCAAATACTGCTCGGCGTCGTTGGACTGGTCCTGTTGATTACCTGCGCAAACGTCGCCAACCTCTTGCTCGCGCGTGCTGCTCGCCGTCGAAAGGAAGTTGCGATCCGGCTGACACTCGGGGCAACTCGCACTCGATTGATTCGGCAGCTCCTAACCGAAAGTATCTTGTTGGCCGTTGTCGGTGGCCTGGCGGGTTTAATTCTGAATTTCTGGCTCGTTAATTTGTTGACCGCATTGAAGCCGGCTGTTCCTTTGCCTGTCAATATTGAGTTTCATACTGATTGGCGAGTACTGAGTTTCACATTATTACTTTCAGTTCTAGCCGGGATCATTTTCGGACTTGTTCCCGCGCTACAAACGTCAAAGCATGACCTCGTCCCCGCGTTAAAGGATCACTCGCAACAACTTGGCGATCGCCGAAAGATGTTTAGCTTGCGCAACGCCCTCGTGATTGGACAGGTGGCGCTCTCCCTAGTCGTTCTGATCGGGGCTGGTTTGTTTCTAAGGAGTTTGAATCATGCGCGCGCTATCAATCCGGGTTTTGATGCCGAACACATTCTGACCCTCTCGTTCAATACCGCTGCACAAAAATACGATGCAACCAAGGCTCAGCAGTTCTATCAGCAGTTGAGCAATCGTGTGCAAGCCTTACCGGGTGTGCGAAGTGTCAGCCTGGCGCAGTCTGCGCCGCTTAGCTATTTCTATTCGCCGGCGTTTGGTTCTCCCGTTTTTGTGGAGGGACACGAGCCAGCTCAGGGAGAGAACCCACCATTCGCCGGCAACAACACTGTGGGCCCAAACTTCTTTAGAACTCTTGGTGTTCCGTTACTCAGCGGACGCGAGTTTACGGATCAAGATCGTGAAGGCGCGCCTCGTGTGGCAATCGTTAATGAGACGCTGGTGCGAGAACTTTTTCCAAACACCAATCCCATCGGACAAAGAGTTCGCGTGCTGTCGAGACAGCCATCATCATGGGAAATCATCGGCGTAGTGAAGGATAGTAAATACAGGTCATTGGGTGAGGACTCGATGCCGTACATTTTCCTTCCTTACTTGCAGAACCCACAGCCCGCAATGGCGCTGCATGTGCAGACAAGCGGCAATCCCAGGTATGTGGCCGCGGCCGTCCGACGTGAGGTTCAAACGCTCGATCCGAATCTTCCCGCGTTCAATGTAATGTCGCTGGCAGACAACATTGACATCTCATTGTTTCCTTCACGCTTTGGTGCGGTGCTCCTTGGCGTTTTTGGTTTCCTGGCTTTGTTGATTGCGAGTATCGGCATCTACGGCGTAATGAGTTACGGCGTGAGTGAACGTACTCATGAGATGGGAATTCGTATGGCCCTCGGTGCGCGAAGCATTGACGTTCTGCGCCTCGTGATGTCGCAGGGCATGTGGCTCGCGCTAATTGGTGTAGCAATCGGAGCTGGTATGGCGTTGGCAGTGACGCGGGTAGTAAAAAGTTACCTCTACGATGTCAGCGCTACTGACCCGCTTACATTCGTCGCAATCGCATCGTTGCTCATCGGTGTAGCGCTATTGGCTTGTTATGTTCCGGCACGCAGGGCGACGAGAGTCGATCCGCTCGAAGCGCTCAGATACGAGTAAAATCGCTGGTGAGAAATCAGAGAGGTGAATGAAATGAGAAATATTTTGACGAGGCTATTCCGCGCTACTTTGCTGGTGATAATGTTTCTTGGAACGCTCAGCGGTTTGAACGCACAAGAGAAACGCGGCGGGGGTCGTGATTTGCTCGTGCGAAACGAAATCAATCGGCAATATCAACTAGCGCCGAATACGACCGTTGAAATATCAATGATCGCCGGTCCCGTCGAAATCGAAACGATGTCCGGTCAATCGGCTGAAATTAAAATCGTCAATTCTGCGGAAACTCAAGCTGACCTGGATTGTTCAGACATTCCGATCGAACAGACTCGGGAAAAGCTCGTGATTCGCACGAAGCCCCGCTGCAACATCGTGAGGGTGAATCAGCGAGTAATGCTCAAGCTGCCACGCAACGTAAACTTGGACCTCCAAAACATTGCGGGCCATGTTCGCATCGGTGCCACTGAAGGAATGGTGCGCCTCAACAGCATTGCCGGAAACGTAAGCACGGGTCCACTGCAAGCTGCGGAAATGTCATCGTTGGCTAGCGGGCTGTCTATGGAAATCAATCGGATCGACGAACGTGGCGTGCGCTTGAGCAGCATTGTCGGCGGGATCGAGTTGGGTTTGTCCGATAATCTCAACGCGCAATTCGTTGCCAGCAGCATAATCGGCAACGTCGTTAGCGACATTCCCAGCATTAAGTTATCAACTGAAGGCCGGTTTGACTTTGAAGCGCAGATCGGTTCGGGCGGTCCTCGGATCACGATTTCAAGCGTCAGGGGCGGAATTCGTCTTCACAAACTCTTCGCTTAAGGGCGTGTCCACTCAACCCGCCGTGAAGGCACTCGCGGAACATAAACTCGATCGTAAAGAGACATGTTATCGCTGGTGACATGTTTCCGAAGCGTGTTAAAAAATCTCTCGATTTTTAACATTCTCTTTGACACAAGTGGTGCGGAGCGGACACATGCAAAAACCACTAGCAGGCGAATACGCAGCGGGCTATCAAGAGTATTTCGACTTGGTGCCGCAAGGTGATTATTCATCTTTGCTGAAGCAGAACACAATCGAGACAATCAACTATTTTGAAGCGATAGCAGAGGACAAACTGGACTACAAATATGCTGCCGATAAGTGGACGATCAAGGAAGTGTTCATGCACATAATAGATACTGAGCGAGTCTTTTCTTATCGAGGACTAGTTGCCGCCAGAGGCGATGAGTCTCCGCACTACAGAATGGACGAACGGTTGTATGCCAGCAACGTTGATGTTTCGCGGCGGTCGCTACCAAGCCTGCTCGCGGAATTCAAAGCTGTGCGCGCATCGACGCAACTTCTGTATGAGAATCTGAGCGATGCTCAAAGTAAGCTGCTGTGCAATATCGTAACTCATCCAATGACGGCGCGCGCGATCGGCTACTTCTTGATTGGCCATGTAAAGCACCATCTAAATATTATCGAGCAACGATACTTATGAGTCGGAAGGTGGGGTAGCTTTGCAGTTCGTCGCCAATTTCACGGCAGCACGACATTCCGCAGAATCTTCCACTCCCCATTCTTCTGGCGCTGCCAGACGGTGAGAAAACGGCCGCCATTGATCGACAGCTTGCCATCTTTGAGCAACCCGATTTCCCCATATCCTGATTCATAGGCGAGGTCATTGTCGACGACGAGTTTTTTCGAATTAATTTTTGTCGAGTGTGCCAGACCAGAGCGTGCAAATCGATCGCGGTACATCTTCTCAATTTCCGTCCGACCCTGAACGCAGCCGCCGTCGATCGTAATGAAAGACGCGTTCTCAGCGTAGGGCGCGGCAATCGTCGCGGCGTCGCCGGTCTTCATGGCGACGATAAACTCTGAGTTCGCCTTTTCCACCGCTCGATCAAGTTTCGGATCTCCCGAGTGGTGCGCGAGCAATTCGGCAGGAACTACAGTTAAAAAGACGACTGTCGCAATGCAAAGTGCAAAGCGCAAACTTCTTTTCATGGTGTTACTCCTACTGGCGAGTAGTTAGCTGCAACGCTTACCAGAACAATCCAAACAAGAGAAAACCGATTCCCATCACTAACGCAGAGATTCCGGCTAACAAGAACGCCGATGATTCAGCTTGCTTTAAACGTAGAGGACTCGTCTGCATCAACGCGTCACGTAGATCTCCGCGAAGCGCCAGGACGATTTCAAGAATCCCGATTACTATCAGAACCGCGGCCAGAATATATTTCCACATGATCAGAAGAGGTACGGAACCATCCGTTTCGTGACTTTCGCGTATTCAACATATTCCGGGTACTTCTGCTTCACTAATTGCTCCTCACATATCATTCGCACCAGCGCACCCAGTAGCAACAGTATTCCCAGCGCGACACTTACCAAAGACAGGTGAACAACGATTGGACCCCAACCAAAGAGACATGCTGCGGTGTAGATCGGATGTCGTATGATCCGGTAAGGACCTGTCGTAACGAGCCCACCTGCTGTGGGATTCGCAGCGGCATGAAAGCTTCGTCGTCCAAAGGTTATGCGGGACCATATCAGCAAGCCGACTGCTATTAATTGAAGAGCAATAGCGATGGGCTGAGCCGTGAAGAGCACGCCGATCTTATAAAGGCCAATCAACGCGCCAACCATCACGACGAGTCCAAGGATAGAAATCAGTTTCAGCACTTGGAGTCATTTCTCTTCATGTTGTTCAATCTGCGCCACAACCTTTTCCAGTTCCGTCTCCTGAGCTAAAACTGTCATATCCTCATCAGGCTCAAGTTCCGCGCCCACCTTCTCAGCGATCGCCTGTAACATCATAAGCATTTTGGTATTCTCCTGCTCGCTTAGCAGGTTGATCTGTAAATCGAGATGATTCCGCCGCTCGGTAACGCGCGTGTCCTGATTCTGACTGATCAGAATGAACGTAGACAAGAAAATCGCCTCAAGCGATACGACGAAAGTCAGAAAAGTGAAGGGAAAAGGATCGATATGGTTCACACCGGGAATGACATTGAGCGAGATCCACCCGGCGAAAACGATAACGTGAACCCAAACAAATGTCATACTGCCGCAGAACCGTGCAATCATCCTCGCAATGCGATCTGAGGTAGTTCTTTCCTCGTTGGCAGCTTCCTCGAGTTTCTTCACCACCTCGATGTTTCGCTGCGTAAGCTGCTCGACGGATCCGGTACCGATCGAGTATTTCGTTAATCTTCTTGAAGAAGTAGTCATGTTGGTTTAATGCTCGAACTCGATCCGCCTCAAGCAAATGCAGGACCATTTTGGGCAGACCAGGGAAACATTGAAACCGTTCAACGTCGGTGCGCCCAATCAAAATGAAAAATTGCCAATTAAACTTGATTATTCAGCGGGCCGCGGGCACTAGTATTCCCGCGATGGTTTCGAGTTGTGGACCAAAGTAAGTCGTAGGAGCGCGGCCAATCGAAATGTATGGGCCTGATACATAAACGTGGCTCGGTTGCTTGTCACGATCTAAACGCGGCCTTTCTTAAATCACCTTCGTCCGGCTGACCCTCACAGTTAGGGTCAGCTGCTGGACCTCGGCTCAACTTTAATATCTCTTGAACGAGTGCCTCGGGAGTACATGGCTTTTCAAGGTAGCCCTGTGCGCCGGACGCGAGTGCCGACCTGACGTCTGATGGGAACACCGCACCCGAATAGAAGAGTATCGGAGTATGTGGGTCGAGAGAACGCAATCCACGGCATAAGGCATTTTCGGTGTCACCCTCAATCCAGTTGTCGATCAGATAAAGATCGAACCCGCCCGTCGCCGCCAGCTTGAACGCTGACGCTGCGTTTTCCACGGAGACAACCTGCCAGCCTTGAGCCTGCAATATGCACTCGACAAGTTTTCGTGTGTCCTCATCATCTTCGACGTGTAAGATTCGCATTATAGCTGTGCTCCTCAGGCAAAGGGTTGTTGACACACAAGTACCGGCAGGAGCGGAGCGCTCTTCAACTTTGAGACTCCGCTCCCACCGCAGCGACGCACACGAATACCTACTCGAAGCGTGCGGGCTTAGTAGGTCTAATCGCACACGTCACCACTCAAGAGATCTCACGCCAGGTTGTTTGGGGAAAGTTTGCCGTGTCGGTCGGCAGCAATTCAGAAAAGAACCGGGGCGTTAGAGCTTGCGAGGGCGAGATTGGTTGTACTGCAAAGTAGAAGATGCCAACATTTTTTGAACGCTTGCCTCAAAAGTCAGTATCGTGTCGTAGGTTCCGGGATCTCGAACAGCATGAGCAGGCGCCGCAGAGTTTGCCGGGACGACCGCCACCCGGATTCATTTCGTGGGACTGGTCACCGGATGGTACCTTGCTGGTTGGTGCGGAATCTTCGCGCTGAAACAGCCAAGTCAAATCGGAAGCTACGCTTTGTCGCGTGATAACAAACGCCTCTACTACACGAGCGCAAGTAACGAATCGGATATCTGGTTGCTGAAGATCGAGACACCGCAAAAATAACCTGATTCGTTCGTTCTTCGCGGTTCAGTGAACCGCATACAACGAGCCATCCGTACTCCCGAAATAGACCACACCTTTGTCGATGACTGGTGAAGACCAGATTGCACCGACCGAGAACACTCGATAGAACGCGAGCACCATGTCCTGATAATCACCAAAATAACGCGCATAGATGGCTTCGTTGTTCAACCCTCCGTCCGGCTTCAACATCTTCAAACGATCCTGTTTCGATCCTTCAGTCTGAAAGTCCCAGATAACTTTCCCGGACTTCGCATCAACCGCGAGCAGCCGCCCATTCGATACACCGAAGTAAACGACATCGCCGGCGAGTGCAGGCGAAGAAAACACGGCGCCCCTGGCATCAACGCTGAATTTCAACCTTCCCGTTTTAGCGTCAAGAGCAAAGAACCTGTAGCCATCCGATGTCCCTGCATAGACCACTCCGCCACGGATCGCCGGCGTACTATTGACCCAACCTTTATTCGTTGGATAGTCCCAACGTTTACGGCCGGTCGCGGCATCGACTGCATAAAGATGTCCATCTCGACAACCGACATAAATAGTTCCATCGGCGATCGCCGGCGAAGATTGAAAGCCCTGTTGGTTATGGATGTAAGTATCCTCGCCGGTTTTGAAACGCCATTTCTCCTGACCCGTTTCGGCGTCAAGCGCGTAGAGATAACTGTCCCAACTGCCGATGTAGACTGTATTGTTCGCAATTGCCGGTGAGGCATGGACGATGTCACCAGTTGCAAACTTCCATTGCAGAATTCCAGTCAGCGCACTGACGCAGTAAACATTTCCGTCGCCGCTGCCGATATAGATTCGCCCGTTGTAGATGGCGGGGGAAGATGTGTAGATGTCCCATGAATCCGGAATGGTTTGGAAGCCCGATGGATAGCCGTGCAGCCGTTTGCCTTCGAACCGTCGTTCATATTCGGCTACAAAGGTCCATTTGACCGTGCCCGTTTGAGCATCGAGCGCGTAAAGAATTCCATCGAAGCCGCCAAAATAAACCACACCATTGGCAATCGTTGGTGACGAAGTAACCTGTCGCGAAGCGAATGTTTTGAACTTCCACTTCTGCTTACCTGTCTCCTGATCTACTGCGTAGAAATTGCCGTCAGTGCTGCCGATGTAGACCACACCATCGGCGATTGCGGGCGAGCCAATGATTGGTCCGTCAGTTTTGAAGGTCCACTTCGTTCCGTTTAGTTGTAGTGGACCGGCTGCTGGATAAACTCCGGTGCGAGCTACATCACCGTGAAATGTGGCCTGGGCCATTACCGTGGGAACGGTTAATAGCAACAGAACAAATGTTCGGATCATCTTGAGGGTCCTCGTCTCTTTGCACAAGAGTCTCAATTCCACGCACGCAGTGGGTGCCTTTGCCAATTGGGGCGCGCTGAGATCGGATAATCTTCAATTTATCGTGCGACGTGTCATGCGAGCATCTCGCTTTGTGATGAGGCGGCCTTTATTTGTGACGGACTGACGAACCTTCCGGCTGTCGAGATCGTTAGAACACACCACTAACTAAAACGTCTGCGTGCTGCTCGGTTATCAATCCTGCGTTGCCCAATCGATTTCAGGAGGTAACACATGTCACTACGGCTCAGCAGCGTACTCGCCTTGCTCTTACTCCAAACTATTCCAATGGTGGCCCAACAGAAAAATGAATCTTCGGAACCGGCAGCGCCGCGGTTGCTCATCCAAAAAAGAGATTGGAACTTCAATCAGGCGTACTCCGACGTTTACAAGATCTTAAGCAATCAAAACACATGCAGCAGGTTTTATGGTGGACCAGGAACGGCGACTCTCGTGCTCAATGGATTTGTAAGGAATGTAAAGTCAGAGCCGCTGACACGAGACGTCGCGTTTCGCATGACCGGAAGACTGCGACTGATTCGCGAATCAGGCACTGGCCCGCCGTATCGACTCTTTGAAAGAGCGATGGTGAACACTAACGGTTCATTCTATCAACGCCGGGAAGATCCGATGCGGAAGTTTCCTTCTAACGTGGGCGACTTCAGTCCCGGCAGTCGCCCCGCAAGAGCATTGATTCTGCTGCATGAACTCGGCCATCTGATTCAGAACAATGAGGGCGACTGGCTTTTACCTGACGACGATGGCAACGGTGTAAAGAGCAATGAAAATACACTACGAGTTCAGCAGGAGTGTCGCTTTCAACTTGGAGCGCTGAAATAGAAAACGGCATGCCGCGCACTTTATAAGCTTTGCCGCAAAAGTCTGAAATAATTCCTGGAAACAGTCAGTACAGGGAAGCGACCTGGTCTGTGTCCAGGTGCGAAACCATAACCCGCAAGGCTTCCGCTGGTGCTGGGCCGTACACTCGACTACGGCAGTACCATAGTCGAGTGTACGTGTTGCGGCGTGTCAGAAGTTGAACTTCAATGCGAACTGGATTATCCGTGGATCGAACGTGCTCCCGAGTTGCCCAAAGCTCTCACTGTTTATGTCCTGAGTTTCACCACTGATGAAAAAATTTGTGTGGTTGAGAACGTTGAACATCTCGGCGCGGAATTCTATGTTCATCCGTTCCGTTATTCTGGTTCGTTTGATGAATCCAACATCGAGATTCCAATAACCCGGTCCATCGATGGGAGTCAGCTGGAGAGAGCCGTAAGTACCGGCAGCAGGATTCTGAAAGAAATCCGGATTGGCGCGGCCATCCGGACCTATCAATTGCGGATCCAGGAAGAGCGGGCGACCTGTTGTCGGATGTATGAACACGCCAGTCATGCCGCGCAACTCGTCGAGCGTGAGCGTTGTGTTGACAGTGTTTCGCGCAGAACGACCAGCGCGGTTCACTGTACCGCGGGCCGATACGATTGAGATGGGCCGGCCCGTGCGCGCTTCGAATATGCCGCTCAGTTCCCATCCGCCGAAGAGTTTGCTGACCACTCCGCTCGGTGAATTCAAGAATCTCTTTCCAGGTCCGAACGGCAACGGGTAAATCCCGTTGAATTTGAAGACGTGCCGGATGTCATTCAGGCTTCGTCTCTTATCCAACTCGCCGCGACTCACATCCAACAGTGCCGAGAAGTTTGAGTCGCTGCCCTCAAAGTCGTTGAAGCCCTTGCTCCACGTGTAATTGGTCTGAAAATGGAAACCGTTTCTTAACCTGAAGACCATCTCCGCTTGCAAGGCGTTATAGTTCGAGTAAGAACCGTTACCCAAATAGTCCACGTTTCCGGCGCGAGCGTTGACAGGGAGGAAGAAGCCCGGTGAAAGCGTAGCTCCGTTTACTCCGGGTGTAAGATAGATGTTCCGGTTATTCACATAACGCTGGACTAGTTCACCAACCTGTCCTGTCCTTATTAAGTTGATGATCGCCGAATCCAGTGTTGAGCCGGTCGCGGTCGTGAAGAGACCTCGTCTGCCAACGAGAGGGATGATCGTTAACCTTTGACTGCCCGGCACCGCTGCGTTGAACGCCGGACTCGCTGGAATCGAAGAGTTAGTCGCGTTAAGCGCA
>DATEWS010000056.1:0-5226 GCA_035257785.1 Pyrinomonadaceae bacterium | reverse complement strand
TTTAGCCGTAAGGACGTTTACCGAGATATTCACCATTGATCCAGACTTCGCTATTGCGATAGACGCCATCGAACTCGATAAAAGTTAACTTCCCTTTCGCAGACATCGGCACAGTAAAAGTCTTGCGATACCAGCCGATGCCGCCGGGCAACGCGCCACCGCCAGTGCCGGACGGCGCGTTCTCATCGAACTGACCTTCGATACTCCAGTCGTGCGGCAGATCGAGCTGCCGCCACTGCGAATCATCGAGACCTGTGTCCTGTCCGTTCGTAACATCGCCGAGGTTGAAGCGCCAATTCTGATTGAACGAAACTCTTTTCCCTGGACGCGAATTCGCGACGCAAAGTGATGCCGCGAATAGCAGTAAACAACAGGCAACGATTTTTCTATTCATAGTTTTTATCCGGTTCATTCGCGTAAACCCGTGGTTACTTTAATCCCAACGCTTTCGATAACTCGGGATCCTCTTGCGGCTGTCCGTTCGTCTTATTCACTGCCGCAAACCCACCCGCATAGTCCCACATGGTCCAACCAATCCCATGTTTCTCCAGTGCGACACGCATATCGTGAACCCACGTGACACGATCTCCCGCGCGCGCAAATTTTCGAAACGCGCCGAACTCATTACACGTGATGAAAACATGCCGTTTCGCCGCCCACTCCGCCGCTAGCCCCAGCTCGCGATCGATGCGCACTGCATCCCAACGATCTTCGCCGTAGCGCAGCAGGTTATACCGCGCCGGCTCATCCGGAATTTCTCCAAGCAAGGCTTGCACAGCCTCAGGCGACGACGGATAAGGGACGTTTTTGTAAAACGGCAGATTTGGACCAGCCCACGTCGCACCCTGGTGCGTGAACGCAAACGGCTCGTAGAAATGGAAGTTGTAAATTATGTTTTGATCGGAATACGGTTCGAGAAAAAGCATCTCGGCAAGCCCGGACCAACGATGCCCACTCGCGATTATCGTGTGATTCGGCGCTGCAGCACGAATCGCTGCGATCAGTTTTCCCTGTATGCCGTACCAGCGATAACCATCCTCAACCATCGGCTCATTGATCACTTCAAGGAACACAAACTCCGGATCTCGCTTCGACAAATGAGACGCAAAGGCACGCCAAAACTTCGCGAACGCCTCAACGCCACGCTCGTCGCGATTCAATCGCAGCTTGAACTCGTCACTCGGATGAATATCGATGACGACAGCCAAACCCGCACCTAAAATCATGTCGAGCGCGCGGTCGACGTACTGAAGATAAGTGGTGTTGAGTATCGAAGGATCGGGCGTATCGCTTAGCAACGGCGCGGGTTCAATCGGAAAACGAACGTGGTCAAAACCCATCGACTTGATCAGCGCGATGTCCGCGGCAGTCGTGTGACTTTCAAGACGCTCTTTCGTGTAAACGGGCGCCTGCGAGAACCAGTGACTGAGGTTGACGCCGCGGCGCAAACGCGCGAATCGCGCGGCGAGATTCAACGGTTTTTCCTGAGACAAACTCGTCTGAGAGCGGTGGAAAACCGTCGCGCCAGTTGCGACAGTTGACAGATGAGTCACAATAGCGAGCGTCAAAAACAGTGTAGTTGATCGCGGGGTTCGCTTCAGCACGCGCATCTTTTATCAGGCGCGAATTCAGTTTGCAAAATAAAAAATTTTTGGAGAAGCATAGCATTGAGCACAAAACTCCCGTTGTCCGTTTGTCCGATCCTGCTGCTCGTGGCCCTCGTTTCGGCGGGTGCGCAACAGCCGCGCGTTGCCTCGAATCGTGGCAAAACGGTCATGCAAATAAACGCCGGCTGGCAGTTTCGTGAGGTCGGAAAAACCGATTGGTACAACGCCACCGTGCCCGGCTGCGTGCACACAGATCTGCTTGCGAATAAGTTGATCGACGATCCGTTTTATCGCGACAACGAGAAGAAACAACAGTGGATCGACAAGAAAGATTGGGAGTACCGGACGACGTTCAAAGTCACGCCGGCAACTCTCGCGCGCCGCAACGTGGAGCTCGTATTCGAAGGTCTCGACACCTACGCGCAGGTTTATCTGAATGAGAAGTTGATCCTGACTGCCGACAACATGTTTCGCACCTGGCGCGTCGACGCGAAACAAGCGCTGCAAGCAGGAGACAACACTTTGCGAATCGTTTTTCGTTCGCCGATTAACGAGATTCTGCCGGTGATGGCGAAGGTAAAGTACGAATTACCCGCGTCAAACGATCAAGGCGAGAAAACTTCACCTTACACGCGCAAAGCTCCGTACCATTACGGCTGGGATTGGGGACCACGTTTCGTCACCAGCGGCATCTGGCGTCCGGTTTCGCTCGAAGCGTGGGACCAGGTTCGCATCAACGACATCCAGGTGATCGTCAAAAGCGTTACGCCAACTGCGGCTGACCTGACCGCGAATATCGAAGTCCAAGCGAGCGCTGCCGGTACTGCTACCATTCTTCTCGAAAACTTGCGCGATAAACTCGTTGCCGAGAAACGACAAGTCAACCTCACACCGGGAATTAATCGCGTCACATTCAACTTCTTCGTCACGCACCCGGCGTTGTGGTGGCCGAACGGACTCGGCGCGCAACCGCTCTACACTTTCCGCGCGCGCGGAATCGTTAACGGACAAGTCGCAGACGAACGCACTACACGCACCGGCATTCGAACTCTCGAACTCCGGCAACAACGGGACGAAGCCGGACAGAGTTTCATGTTCGTAATCAACGGCATTCCCGTTTTCGCGAAAGGTGGAAACTGGATTCCGGCCGATAGCTTTGTAACGCGCATCACCAAAGAAAAATATCGCTTCATGATTAAGTCAGTGCGCGACACGAACATGAACATGCTGCGCGTTTGGGGCGGCGGCATTTACGAGGCCGACGAGTTTTATGACTTGTGTGACGAAATGGGGATTCTCGTCTGGCAGGATTTCATGTTCGCGTGCAGCATGTATCCGGGAAATCAGGAGTTTCTCGACAACGTGCGTGCCGAGGCGATCGACAATGTGAAGCGACTCAGAAATCACCCGAGCATCGTGCTGTGGGCAGGTAACAACGAGGTCGAAACAGCCTGGATGAACTGGGGTTGGAAGAAAAATTTGCCGGCGTCGTTGTGGGACGACTACAAAAAGATTTTTCACGGCGTGTTACAGGAAGTTTGCGCGGCTTACGATCCGACGCGAGCTTACTGGCCCAGCTCGCCGCACGGCGGACTCGAAGACGATCCTGATTCACTGCGTAGCGGCGACACGCACTTCTGGCGCGTGTGGCACGCGGCGGAACCGTTCAGTGATTATGAAAAACAGAATCCGCGGTTCATGAGTGAATACGGATTTCAATCGTTTCCGAATATCGAAACGGTGAAGGCGTACACGGTTCCTTCGGATCGCGATATCGAGTCGCCAATCATGTTGGCGCATCAACGGCATCCGCGTGGTAATCAACTCGTGCGCGAATACATGTTGCGCGACTATGCGCAGCCGAAAGATTTCGAATCGTTCTTGTATGTCAGCCAGGTTTTGCAGGCGGAGGGAATACGCATCGGCGCCGAGCACCTGCGACGCATCATGCCGCACAACATGGGTTCGCTTTACTGGCAGATCGACGATTGCTGGCCGGTCGCTTCGTGGTCCAGCATCGACTATTTCGGGCGCTGGAAGGCGCTGCAATATTACGCGCGACGTTTTTACAGCGAGATGCTGATCAGTCCGACTGTGCAGAATGGGTACTTGAAACTATTCGTTGTCTCGGATCGACCGAAGGCTGTGCCGGCGCAGATCAAAGTCACGCTGATGAACCTTGATGGCGCGACGTTGAAGACTTTCGAGCGCGATGTGACTCTTGCTCCGTTAACGAGTCGGTCGTACCTCGATATGCGCGTGACGGAGTTGCTCGAGGGAGCGGACGTCAAGAATGCAGTTGTGTACTGCGAGTTGCTGGTGAATGGGAAAGCAGTCTCGACTCACGACTATTTCTTTGCGCCGTTCAAGGAGTTGATGTTCTCGAAACCGGCGATCACTCCTGTTGTCACACGCACTCGCGAAGGCTTTAGCGTCAAAGTCACTACGGATAAGTTTGCTAAAGCGGTCTATCTTGCGGTCGCGGAGCATGATGGTTTCTTTTCGGATAACTACTTCAATCTCGCGCCCGGAAAAGAAGTTACGGTGGAGTTTCGTTCGCGTGAACCACTGACGTTGGAACAGTTCAAGGAGCGACTACAGATTCGATCAGTGTTCGACGCTTTTTAACGCGGATTACACGGATTATGGCGGATAAGGTTCGTTGGGGAGTTTTAGGGACTGCGAAGATCGCGTTGACGAAAGTCATACCCGCGATGCAGCAGAGCGAGTGGTCTGAGATCGTGGCGATTGCCTCGCGCGATTTCGCGAAAGCAGATGAGTCCGCGGAACGACTACAGATCCCGAAGGCGTATGGCACTTACGAAGAATTGCTCGCGGACGATTCGATCGAAGCAGTCTATATTCCACTACCAAATCACCTGCACGCTCCCTGGACCATCAAAGCTGCCGAAGCCGGCAAGCATGTGCTCTGTGAGAAACCGATCGCGCTGAATGTCGCGGAAGCAAGAACGCTCATCAGCGTTCGCGATCGCACCGGCGTACGTATACAGGAAGCCTTCATGGTGCGAACTCATCCGCAGTGGCGGGAAACACGCAGGCTGATCCATTCAGGCGAGATCGGTTCGTTGCGATCGATCACCGGCTTCTTCAGTTACTTCAATCCCGATCCCACGAACATTCGCAACCAACTCGAGCTGGGCGGTGGAGCGTTGATGGACATTGGCTGTTATCCGATCACGATCTCGCGGTTTATGTACGAGACTGAACCGCGGCGCGTGCTCGGTCTGATCGAGCGCGATGCGGAAAACGGCACCGACACGTTAACAACCGCGGTGCTCGATTTCCCGAATGGTCACTCGACGTTTACTTGCAGCACGCGTCTCGCGCCTTACCAGCGCATGATCTTTCACGGCACTGAGGGACGGATCGAAGTGCTCATTCCCTTCAACGCACCACACGATCACCCGACAGAGATCATGCTCAACGACGAAACCATCGAGTTTCCCATTTGCGATCAGTACGAGATCCAGGGAACGCTATTTTCTCGCGCCATTCGCGAAAATCGCGAACAGGAGATCCCGCTTGAAGACGCTATCAACAACATGAATGTGATCGACGCCGTGTTTCGATCGGCAACAACAAACCAGTGGGAGGAGCC
>DATEWS010000055.1:0-5012 GCA_035257785.1 Pyrinomonadaceae bacterium | reverse complement strand
GCCGGCCGCAGCTATTGATCAAGAGGTTATTCGCGGGAGCCGGTGCCGTGAGCGGCCTGACTCGCTGTCTCAGCATCTTTCGCTTCTTTTGCCGGGGCTTCCCAGCCGGAGCGCTCGAGCAGGCCGACGCTGAAGCGAATTGGAACAGCGAAGTTTGAGGCCTGGTTTTCAGTGAAGACTGCGAAGTTGACGCCGATGACGCGACCTGACGGACCAAACAACGGCGCACCCGATCCGCCTTCGGCAGTTCGTGCGTCATACACGATTCTTCGAACGTCAAGATCTGTGATGCTGCCCTGTGTCGTGAGAGGTTGAATGCGTTTCGTTTCGGCAAGGTAAGCGAGTTGTGCCATCGGCGTCCCGTAGCGTTGTTGAATTCCTCGCGACTCCGCCTCATCCAGTAATGCGAGCAGACGATCGGGTCCGGAAGGATAACCCATCATTACCACTGTCTTGCCGACTGCTACTGCATCAGGATCAGTCTCCAACGGAAGAATCGGAATCGTTTCCGGAATCTCAGGAATATCCAGGCTACAAACTGCCAGATCGTCTCTTGTTGCGGCGCCCTTGAACTTGAGCGGGATTGCCTGAGCGATGTTGGGAAAGTAAGCAATCAGTTTTCGCAGACGAGGCTGAGCATTGAGACCTCCGCCGATGCTTTGCGCGCGATCGTCGGCGATCCATGGTTGCGCGATATGACGGTTCGTCAGCACGTAACCTTGTCCAACGTGAAATCCGCTGCCGACAAATTCGTATTCGGCAATCGCAGCATTCCCTTCCGGAGTTAATGCTTCGGGCGAATTGCCACTCTGAATCGCTGCGCCACTGTCGTTCGTCTGCGCTTCAGCGTAACGCAGCGGTCGGCCCGTTCCTGCTTCGACAAAGTAGTACGAACCCGCGATCAGGCAAACGCCGCTGCCGTATTCACTGCGCAGCTTGACTGCGAGCGACAAGCTTGCCTGAATCTGTTTGTTCGACTCGTCAATGTCGCTGATCTGCTCGTTCGTCTTGGAGACCTGGTCTCTCATCTGGCCGAGTTGGACTCGCTGCTCGTCAATCAACCGGCGGCTGCGCTGAAGTTCCTTGTACATCGCGAAACCGAGGTAGAGCATGCCGCCGACCAGAGCGATGACGATTCCAAAAACAACGAGCTTGGTGCTGGGCTTAATCTCGCGCACCAGTTCGCGCGTGAATTCGCGGAGAAACACTTTCGCATCGTCGCGTCTGGCGGTCGCCGCGGACTCGATTGCGGCGGCTTCGATAAACGGTGCGACGTGTGTTTCGCGCGGAGCTCCGGGCACGACTGCCGGCAGTGCGCGAACCGGAAAGAAGTGGAGTATTAGCTCGGAATCGCCGATGCGAAGTTCGTCGCCGTCGTTAATAGCGACGCCTGAAGTAACGGGTTCGCCGTTCAGGGTAAGCTGCGCCGCCGGCTCAAAACCCGTCACATGATAGGAACCATTCGTCCGGCTCAACTCGAGCAAAACTGCATTTGCGGCGCTTTTCGGCAGACTGGAAGAGCGCAGGCGCAGGGTGCAGCTTTCTGAGGTGCCAATGCGAATGCTATCGTCGGAGAGGATTTCGGTATGCCGGTCGTCGCCCGAGGAGATGTGGATAACCAGGCCGGTTGCCATAAAGAGTTAAGAGCAGTAAACCTCACTTACGAAGCGAGCGCCCGGATCCGACCGCCTAACAGCTTGCGCGGTTATCTCCAGCCGCCCTCGATGACATTCTACATGAAGTAGAGCCAAAGAGTTAACGTAATCGCGCGCGCAGTGTTAGCATGATTGACGTGGATATCATTGAAGAGCGCGAACGTTTGATTGAGCTGGCGCCGATCGTGGCGGCCGACATTCGGTATCACGTGTTTGTCTGCACGGGTAAGTCATGCACAGCTGTTGACAGTCCGGAAGTGAAAAATGCTTTCGAGCGCGAATTGAAAGCGCGCGGGTTGCAGTATGGCAAGGAAAAGAAGGGTTGCAATCCGAATGGCTCAGTAGTGTTGACTGAATGCGCGTCAGTTGGTTTTTGCGCGATCGGTGCGGCAGTGATGGTCTATCCCGATGGTGTTTGGTATGCGCAAGTGCGAGTCGACGACGTTCCGGAGATCGTCGAGGAGCATATCGTGAACGGTCGTCCGGTTGAACGACTGGCGTTATTGCGGGTGCCAAAGCCAGCCACAGATTACACGGACTAAGCAAAAATTTTTTAATCTGCGTTATCTGTGGATGGTTTCCAACGCAGGACTGGTTTGCGCGCGGCCGCAGCCTCATCGAGACGACCGATGCGCGTGTTGTGAGGAGCATTCAACACCAGTTCTGGATTTTCCACTGCCTCACTCGCAATCGATCTCATGGCAGCGATGAACTGGTCGAGCTCCTGACGGCCCACGGATTCCGTCGGCTCGATGAGCATTGCGCCCTGCACGATCAACGGAAAATAGATCGTCATTGGATGGAAGCCGTAGTCGATCAAACGCTTGGCGATGTCGAGTGTATGAACACCTTTGCGCGATTGGCGTTTGTCAGTGAAGACGACTTCGTGCATCGGTGAGCCTGAGAATGGTTTGTCGTAGTTTTGGACCAGCCCGTCTGCGATATAACGCGCGTTGAGCACGGCTGCTTCGGTCGCTTCACGCAAACCATCGTTGCCATGTGTGAGCGTGTATGCGAGTGCGCGCAGCATCATGCCGTAGTTTCCGAAGAATGCTTTGACACGGCCGATTGATTGAGGCTGATCGTAGTCGAGTCGAAACGTTGAGTCGGACTTCACGATGCGTGGCACCGGCAAAAACGGTTCGAGCTCTTTGGTGCAGCAACATGGACCACAGCCTGGTCCACCACCGCCGTGTGGTGTCGAAAAAGTCTTGTGCAGGTTGAGATGGATTACGTCGACGCCCATGTCGCCGGGTCGCGCGACGCCGACGAGCGCGTTCATGTTGGCGCCGTCCATGTAGACGAGGCCGCCCGCTTCGTGAACGATGTCGCAGATCTGTTTGATGTTTGTTTCGAAAAGGCCGAGGGTGTTTGGATTGGTCAACATTAAACCCGCGACCTCACCGTGAGCGCAGAGTTCGCGCAGGTGATCGAGATCCGTTAGACCTTCGGCAGTCGAGCGGATCGTCTTGACTGAAAAGCCACTGAGATGCGCTGAAGCCGGGTTTGTGCCGTGAGCTGAATCGGGAATCAGCATCGTGCGTCGATGCGAAGCGGCGGCGCCGTCACGTTGATCGAGAAACGCACGGATGATCATGATGCCGGTCATCTCGCCATGCGCGCCCGCGGCTGGTTGCAAAGAGATACCAGGCAGACCAGTGATTTCCGCGAGGTGTTGCTGAAGTTCGTAAATCACTTCGAGAGCGCCCTGCGCGTCGTGTTCTTCGGTCAGCGGGTGAAGGTTAGCGAAGCCGGCAATGCGCGCGACCCGTTCGTTCAGGCGCGAGTTGTATTTCATCGTACACGAGCCGAGCGGGTACATGCCGAGATCGATTGAGTAGTTCCAGGTCGACATGCGAACGAAGTGACGGATCACGTCAACTTCGCTTACTTCCGGCATGCCTTCGAGATCGTCGTCACGAAGAAACTCCGCGGGAATGTTCAATTCAACTTCATCGACGTCGAGCGCAGGCAGACGATAACCGATGCGCCCGGTTTGCGAGCGCTCGAAGATGAGCTGCTCGTTCGGGCTGATGTGACTCGTGACTTTAGTAATTGCTGTGGTCATAGGACCTGTATTGTTTTAAGCGCTTCGATCAACGCCTCAATCTGCTGGCGGCTGTTTGTTTCCGTCACGCAAACCAGAAAATCATTTGGCCGGTCTGACATAAATCGCGATAACGCGATGCCGCCGTCAATTTCTTTTTCAGTGCCCAAGCGCGCCAATAAGTCGACCGCGTTCCCTGGCCCACGCACCACAAACTCGTTGAAGAATGGACCAGTGAAGGGAAGTGAATAACCCTTTAGTCCTGCCATCGCGCGCGCTGTGTACGCAGCTTTTTGCGCAGAATGTTTCGCGGCTTCCTGAACACCACGACGGCCCATCGTCTCCAAATACACGGTTGCAGCCAGCGCGATCAGTCCTTCGTTCGTGCAGATGTTTGATGTGGCTTTCTCGCGACGGATGTGTTGTTCGCGAGTTGCAAGCGTCAGCACGAAGCCTCGATTACCTTTCTTGTCGTAAGCTTCGCCGACAAGGCGTCCCGGAATCTGGCGCGCATGCTTTTCACGCGTCGCAAACAAACCGACATATGGACCACCA
This sequence comes from Pyrinomonadaceae bacterium, assembly GCA_035257785.1. Lineage (GTDB taxonomy): Bacteria > Acidobacteriota > Blastocatellia > Pyrinomonadales > Pyrinomonadaceae > PSRF01. Next base: position 755 of record DATEWS010000055.1, on the reverse strand, counting down.
AACGACAACGGCACACCAAACGACTGTCCTTCAGCTACCACGATGTCGGCGCCGCACGCGCCCGGTGACTTCAGAAGTCCCAGCGACATCGCTTCGGTAATCGCGACAATCAGCAACGCGCCCTTCGCGTGCGCGGCATCTGCGAGTGCCTGGAGATCCTCGATGCAACCGAAGAAGTTTGGTGATTGGACCACGAGCGCCGCAGTCGAGTCGTCAACGCTTTCGGCTAAAGCATGCGAGGATTGGCCCGTCTGTCCGTCAAACGAAGCTACTTCAAGATGAATTCCCGCGTGTTGAACGTAAGTTCGCACCACTTCGAGATACTGTGGATGTACAGCGCTCGAGGCGATCGCTTTCGAACGGCGCGTGACGCGCTCAGCCATCAACACCGCTTCAGCGAGCGCCGTCGACCCGTCGTACATCGACGCGTTTGCTACTTCCATACCCGTCAACTGGCACACGAGTGTTTGAAACTCGAAGATGGTTTGCAGTGTGCCCTGTGAAATCTCGGGCTGGTACGGCGTGTAAGCAGTGAAGAACTCAGACCGCGAAAGAATGTGATCGACGATAGTCGGAATGTAGTGAGAGTAGGCGCCTGCGCCCTTGAAACTCACGCGACGCGCTCCCGCGTTGCGCGCTCCCATCTGTTCGAATCGATCGAGCAGTTCGATTTCTGAAAGTGCGGCGGGAGTGTTGAGCGATCGTTGTAGACGCAGATCCTGAGGAATCGAATCGAATAGTTCTTCGGCTGATCC